>SLGL01000293.1 GCA_007123785.1 Balneolaceae bacterium | reverse complement strand
CCTCGTTGACTTTTTTTGCAATTGGAGGAATTCGTGTTTTCTTCGCAACTGTCTGCATCAGCTTCAATACCTGATGATATTATTCGTTCATGGGATATACCCTGCTCAAGATAGAAGGCAACGATGGCATCTGCTCGTTTCAGTGCCAGTTCTTCATCTGGTGCAATGCCGTTCACTTGTATTCTGAACTCAACTGCATGGTTTAATTTCTCCACATTTTCGAGAAGGAGTTCGGAAGCTTCATCAGAAATATCGTAGCTGTTCGGTTCAAAATAGATGGTATGGAGTTCATTTTTACGAATGAAAGGGGGATCAGACGGATCGAGTGGATCTGTTCCCATTTCCACTTCCTGCCCGTCGCTGAATCCATCTCCATCGGTGTCGGGATTTAATGGATCGGTTCCGTAACCCCCATCGAAGGATCCGTCAAAATCGGGGTCTTCGCACTCTTCCCGGTTTGTGTGAAGGACTTCCTGGCAATCCGTAAGCCCATCGCCGTCGGTGTCAGGATTTAATGGATCGGTGCCAAAGCCGCCATCATAGGGTCCGTCAAAATCGGGGTCTTCGCACTCTTCCCGGTTTGTGTGAAGAACCTCCTGGCAGTCGGTCAGTCCGTCGCCATCTGTGTCGGGAAAGAGAGGGTCTGTTCCGTAAATATGAATTTCATCACCGTCAGGAATACCATCACCATCAGTGTCAGGGTTTAGAGGATCAGTGCCATAAACGTAAATTTCTTCATAGTCGGTAAGGCCGTCACCATCGGTGTCAGGGTTGAGAGGGTCCGTGCCGTAGATATAGATTTCGTCGTAGTCGGAGAGGCCGTCCCCATCGCTGTCGCGTTCCATCAGCTCTTCGTCGGACAGGGACATCAGGTATTCAAGAGTGAATTCTTCCGGTTCAGGAGGTGGTTCACTGGGTCTACATGAATAGATCAAAAAAACAAATAAAAGGAGACCAGCAGGCAGCCTTTTTGTATGAGAAGTGGAAACTGTTTTTTTGCTCATGAACTCTGTTTTGACGCTTGATATGAAACCTGCTTAATCGAAAAATAAAGAACCGGTGGAAAAAAATAAATCTGTGGTTTACGAGGGTTTCAGAAAACTATAGGAAAAAATGGTCTATTGGTATTTGAAAAAAACGGTCAGGATTCACATTGAGAAGGACTCTGAATTTTCCAAAATTCATCCGGTTTCTTCAATTCCTTTTTCTTCGTACGGTTTGATCACGGTTTCCACATCTTTCGAATGAGGATAAAATGATAGTACTTTCAGCAAAACTTCATCGACCAGAACATCTGGACAAGAGGCGCCGGAAGTAATGGCAATGCGCAATCGCTTTTGTTCAACAGGAAGCCAGTTATCTGTGATTAAGACCTCTTTTTCCCACTGGTCGAAGTGGCGTATTTCTGAAGGGCTGTCGAATTCACCGGCATCACGAACATGAAATGTAGGGCAGTGATGTTCCAGAATTTCTACCAGGTGCATGGTGTTGGAAGAGTTATAGCCGCCAACAACAATGGCGATATCCGGTTTTGCTCCGGCAAGTGCATAAGTGGCGGACTGATTTTCGTTCGTTGCATAGCAGAGCGTATCAGAGGTGTCGGCAAAATGTTTAAGTACATTTTCCTGTCCAAACCGTTCGGCGGCGGCTTTTTTCAGGATTTCCATCACTTCCTGTGTTTCGGTAGCAAGCATGGTCGTTTGGTTAATTACTCCAAAGTATTCGAGATCTTTTAAAGGGTTGAAACCTTCGGTGCTTTTATAGCCGAAATAGATGTCAAACTCTTCAATTGGCCGTTTTTCAGTGAGGATTTCGGCCAGGATTCGGGCTTCTTCAGGGTTTAAAACCACAACGACTGGTGAATGATCTGCACTGTGTGAAAAAGTTGCTCTTGTCTCTTCATGGCGGTGTTTTCCATGAATTACCAGGCTGTATCCTTTTTTCCCGAGCTGATTTCCGCGTCTCCAAACTTTCTCTACAAACGGGCATGTGGTGTTGTACTGATAAGGGTTAATTCCCCGCTCCTGAAGCTTCTCCTGAATTTCGAGTGTAGTTCCGAAAGCGGGCACAATCACGATATCATCCGAGTTGAGTGAGTTGATGGGAATGCGTTCGGTACCATCGGTTTCAAATAAAAACTTCACCCCTCTTTTTTGGAGGTCTTCATTCACTGTGGGATTGTGAATCATTTCGCTGAGCAGATAGATATCTCTGCCGGGATTCTCCTCGATGGTACGATATGCAATGTCAATTGCGTTTTCCACACCATAGCAAAATCCGAAATGTCGAGGAATCAAAAAGGAAACCGGCCCGAAATCCAGTTCGGTGGGGGCAAGATCTTTTTTACGGGGATCGGTAATTTGGTTAGCCTCCTTCACTTTTCGGATAACAGGGGACTGGTACATTGCCGGGATGTCAAACTCTTTGCGGGCCATAAAACATTTGAATATCGAATATTGAATGCAGAATATTGAATGCTGAAAGAGTAAAGTTCAACACTCATAAACAGGAAATCATTGCATTCAATCGGTCTTTTTCTTTTTAATTTGTTATGATAACTAAGATACGAACTTCTTCAGAGAAACACGCAGGCCCGGATGATGAACTCTTCTGTCGTTGAGTTTTATTGATTCCCACACTATTCTGAATTTGAATAACTTGCTCAGGCCCGAAATGTAAACAGGGTTAAAAAATCCGTTCTCATTCTCTACAAAAATTATTTTCGATGTATTGATCCGGATCCATCGATGTAACCCTGGATTATCATAAATAATAAATCCAAAAATTTTCCGTATCTTTTGCGCCATTAACTGACGATACATCCATCCGATTCCGATTTTGCCTCTCTTCAGGAAGTTCTCTTCTGAATGTTTGTAAAACGCGCTTTTGGACTGAAATTATTTCGGCACGATAACAAGAGCAGAGTAATGCGCGTGGATACCGACAGAATTTATAATCATAACAAAGCTGTTCTCTGTTATACGCATAACCGAATCGAGCTTATCGGAAAGCCCGGTAATTCGATCTGTGTTTTGTATTCGTTTTTTCTTGCAATACATCAGTTATCCTGAACAGTTTGATCAATTCAATTTTTTACATGAAAAATTATTCTTTTTCAGAGCTAAATATTCAGCCTGAAATTCAAAAAGCTATACAAAACATGGGTTTTGAAGCCCCTACTTCTATTCAAGGGCGGTGCATTCCCCTCATTTTATCAGGCAGTGACGTGGTTGGCCACGCTCAGACAGGAACAGGTAAGACCGCTGCATTTGGCATTCCGGCTATACAGATGGCTAACAAAGGTTCTAAAACACCGAGTGTTCTTATTTTGTGTCCGACCCGCGAACTGGCCATCCAGGTAACAGGTGAGCTGATTAAACTTGCTAAATTTACAAATGGTGTGTTTACCGTTCCTGTTTATGGCGGGCAGCCCATCAGCCGGCAGTTAAAAGCTTTGAAAAAAGGGGCACAGATTGTTGTAGGAACACCGGGAAGGGTGATCGATCACCTGAAACGCGGTACACTGAAACTTGGCAGCCTGGAATTGGTAGTTCTGGACGAGGCTGATGAAATGCTTAACATGGGATTTCGTGAGGATCTTGAAGAAATTCTGAGCTTCAGTAAAGGAAAATCACAAACGGTAATGTTTTCAGCAACGGTTCCTAAAACCATCCGAAACATCATGAACAAATGGATGAATAATCCGGAGATGGTAAAAGTAGAGGGTAAAACTGAAACTGCGGCGGGTATCGATCAATATTTCATGGAAGTTCGTGATTCGGTTCGAACTGAAGCTGTATCCCGTGTGATGGATATGGGCAATTTTAAACTCTCGCTGATATTTTGCAACACCAAGCGCAAGTGCGATTCACTGGTTCAGGAACTTCAGGCAAGGGGATTCTCGTCTGATGCACTTCACGGTGATATGCGGCAAAACGTTCGCGACAAAGTGATGAATAAATTCAGAAACGGAAAAATTGATGTGCTGGTTGCCACTGATGTGGCCGCGCGCGGTCTGGATGTGGATGAAATTGATGTGGTTTTCAACTACGATATTCCGAACGACCCTGAATATTATGTCCATCGGATTGGGAGAACAGGCCGTGCCGGTCGAAAAGGGATGGCTATTACCTTTACATCCGGAAGGAAAATGAAAAGTATACGCTTTATTGAAAAAATGATCCGGACTCGTCTGAAGCCACTTCCCATGCCATCCAAAAAGGAAGTGCAGTTATCGATGATGGACAGTCACATTGATGAAGTTGTAGAGACCCTGCAGGCGGGTGGGTTGCGAACTTATATTGAACAGCTTGAACCCCTTGCTGAAGAAGATTTTACACCCATTGAAATTGCTGCGGCTCTTTTTAAAATGAAAGTAGAGGCGTAAGACAGTTAGCCCGGACATCTCACAGAAGAAACCGTTTACACGTTCTCACTTGTTGATATATATTTATTTGAGGTACTACAGGAATTGTTGTGGGCAGTTATTTTTGAGATATCTGGAATCCCCTCTTCAGAGGGGAAAAGTTAGTCAAAAACACGACTTGTCGTGATTTGTTGACTGACGAGGGGTGTGTTTACGAAGTCATGAAACAGGGTCAGGACACAGAAAAAGGGTCTATACCCAGAACACACCCCTCGTTCGACAAATCAGGCTCCGCCTTTTTGTCTTCACATTTCCCCTCTCAAGTTGAGAGGTATTCGAAATCCCGAACACTCGGGGAGGGGACTGTTCGGCCACCATTTCAAACTACCCACAACAATTCCTTTAGAACCTGATTATTATTCAAATACAGTTTATTAATTATTGTACAAGTCTCTGCAAAAGTGCCTTTCTTCTGATTTAATTTATTTGCCCGTCTTTGTCAAATTTACACTTTCTGTCATAAAGTTAGAAATGTAGCGTGCGATTATATTTTCTGATCCGTTTATGAAAAATATATTTTCTTACGTAATTGAGTGCTGTTCAATTTGTACATTCAGAAATATTGAATCATGGTAAAGAAGCTTGCTGTATTATTTTTTTTCAAAAGCATAACTTTTATCGCTTTTACAGCTTCTTTTGCACAACAATTACAGCCTGATCGCTCCTATATCATCCCACCCGAAGAGTTTGGGCAAATTTGTTCATTAGATCCAACCGACATTAACGCCCACTACCGATATAAACCACTTGAATTACGAGCCAAAATTCCTCATGCCGAGACAGGCAGTACATTTCAGGTCAGTTACAGAAGCAACTGCAGTGGCAGTACGTGGCCGGGACAAGCAAGACAGGCTTTTGAACAAAGTGTACAGATATGGTCCAATTATATCCGTTCGGATATCCCTGTCCGTGTAGAAGCCAACTGGGTTGAACAGGAGCAAAGTGTTCTTGGTAGTGCCGGCCCGGCAATTTATTACGCTTTTGGCCAGGATTTTGGCCCTATTAAAAGAGATGTATTCTACCCGATTGCACTGGCAAGTGCAATAACAGGAACCGATTTTGTTGTTGAAGAAGGTGAAGTAGATTATGACATCATCGTAAATATTAATTGTGAATTCAACCGATGGTATTTCGGAACTGATGCCGACCCTCCATCTAACCAGATTGATCTGGTTACTGTAATTATGCATGAATTGGGCCACGGTCTGGGTTTTACCGGTAGTATGAGAGGGTTCCCGTCGAACCAGACCGCTACCTGGGGGATTGGGACAGCCAGGCTTCCGATTATTTATGATCTGTTTGCTGTGGACGGGCGTTTTGATATCCTTATGGATGAAGAAATTTATCCTAAATCTTCATTCAGATTATATGATGCACTCACCGGCAGGGAAGGTGGTGTCTTTTTTAATGGTGCGGAGGCTGAATTTGCCCTTGAAGGAGAACGCATCCCGTTATTTGCTCCCAGTGTATTTACACAGGGTTCATCCTTTTCTCATCTTGACCGTCAGTTTTTTGCCAATACAGAAAATGCGTTGATGAGGCCTGTGATTGACCAGGCGCTTGCAGTCCACAGTCCGGGCCCCGTGTTTTGTGGTATTCTCGATGATATGGGATGGCCTCTCGGACCAAGCTGCATTGAGCTGCTTGAAGATGATTTGGCCTTGCAGCGCCCAGTACTCTCTTTACCTTCGAATGCAGCCATGGACATAGATCGATTACCTGAATTATCCTGGAACAGTGTAAGCGGTGCCCAGGGATACCACCTTCAAATCGCACGTGATTTCAATTTTACAGACCAGGTAGCCAGCGAATCGATTACCGGAACATCGTTTACACTTCAACATGAGCTTGATACCAATAGTCTCTATTTTTGGAGAGTACGAGCATTAAGCGCCGAAGGTAATAGTAGCTGGAGCCCGGTTTGGAGATTTACAACTTTTATTGAGCTGCCGTCTCAAGTAACTCTTCAGTCGCCTGCTGAAGGAAGCGGAGACCACCGTCCCGGTTTTCAACTTCGCTGGCAACCAAATGAAAAAGCCGACAGCTATGAAGTTCAAATCTCAAAAACAGAAGATTTTTCCGAACTGGTAGTGGTAAGAAACTCGACCACAACTGTATTTTCCGGTACACAAACTCTTGAACTTTATACGAAATATTTCTGGCGTGTGCGTGCGGTAAACAGGGCGGGTGAAAGTGACTGGAGCCAGGTTTGGTCATTTAAAACAATCATCAGCCGTCCGAATCCTGTAATGGTAAATGCACCGTCTGATTCACAGAATCAGGTTCCAATCAATCCGCAGTTTTCCTGGGAGCCAAGTGACAGGGCAGAGAGTTACTTAATCCAGATATCAAAGAGGGAAGATTTTTCCGAAGTAGAATTTGAGAGCAATATTTCGGAATCCGCGTTTTCCCAAAGTGCACCTCTCGAATTTGCCACCATCTACTATTGGCGGGTTCGTGCCAGAAATATTGGCGGACAAAGCGACTGGAGTACGACAAAACAGTTCGTTACCGAGGTGCGTGAAACCAAAATCAACCCGAACTATCCCAATCCGTTTAACTCCGTAACCACTCTGCGTTACCAGCTTTCCGGTCAGGAAAACGTACTGATAGACGTTTTTGATATTACCGGTAGAAGAGTAGCTGTCTTGGTCAATGAAGAACAGTCTGCCGGAGTCTATTTTGTTCAGATGTACTCAGCTGACTTTGCGTCGGGCACCTACCTGGTTCGATTTGTTGCGGGACAGGTAACGGACATTCAGAAAATGGCCGTCATCAAGTAACCCGGCCACCGTTACTCAAAGAACTGTTGATTGTGCTGTTCAGCGTACTCCATCAGTTTACTGGCGATTTCAGGATACTCATCAATCACATTTATTTTTTCATAGGGGTCGTGTACCATATCAAATAACATGGGTTCTTCAATTGGTTCCTGGCGATAGATACCGGCTTCCCCGTCGATTCCGCCTCTTACAACCGTTCGGTAGCTGTGGGGCAGCACCAGTTTCCATTTACCATCTCCGCTGAACACACCCTGCAATTCCTGATTAAATGTAAAGGCGTAAAAGTCATGGGGGTTTTCGATATTCTCACCCGTAATCAGGCCCCAGACATCTTTACCATCGATTTCGTAAGCAGGCAGTTCGGCTCCTGCAAGAGTAGCCAAAGTGGGCAGAAAATCGATTGAGAAAAAGGTGTCGTGAGATACGGTGTTTGAATCGATATGGCCGGGATACGAAATAACCAGCGGGCTGCGGATACCTCCGTCAAATGAAGTGCCTTTCCCCTCGCGGTAAGGAGTTTGGCCTGAATGATTTCCGTAAGAAAGCCAGGGGCCGTTATCCGAGGTAAAGATAATGATCGTATTTTCTTTCACCCCGTTTTCTTCCAGTGCATCCATTATCTCCCCGAGCGACCAGTCCAGTTCCATCATCACATCTCCATAAAGACCGGTTCCGGAAGCTCCGTCAAACTTTTCACTCACAAACAGCGGGACGTGCGGCATAGGATGCGGAACATACAGGAAGAACGGACTTTCACTGTTCCGGTTGATAAAATCCACGGAATCTTCGGTGAACCAGGTGGTAAAGTGAGGCTGATCGGCCGCTGTAACCGAATCGATGGTAACAACGCCATTTTCCCAGTATTGAAGCGGCCATTGTCCCCAGTACTCCGGGTTTTCCGGATGATCCGCCCACATGTCGTTGGAGTACATGATGCCGCTGGTTTCATCAAATCCTCGAACATGCATACGTGTATCTTCCTGATCACCAAGATGCCATTTTCCGAACGAGGCGGTGACATACCCCTGATCCTGCAGCATTTCACCCATTGTTACAAAGTCAGGATCGAGTCCACGCTGCCGGGGTGCGTGTGCGCCAAACATCCTGTTCCGTTCGGGATAGGTGCCCGTCAAAAGAGCCGCACGCGAAGCCGAGCAGACCGCACTGGGAACGTAAAAATTATAAAAACTCCGGCCTTCTTCGGCCAGGCGAACTACATTTGGGGTGGGATAGCGACTTTCAGCAAAGGGCTGAAAGTCGGCAAAGCCTGCATCATCTAAAAAGATGAGAACAATGTTGGGCTGAGTGTCCTCGTCAGAAATAGACGTTTCCTGTTCTGTGCAACTGGCAAATATTGTGAATCCAAAACAAAGGATAAAGAGCGAAAATGGAAGATGTTTTATTTTATTAGGCATGAGTAAGTAACCATTGTTGTAATGTTGAAGATTTTTTTATGAGCGAAGTAAGCAGGTTATTTTTCTTTAAAATGAAGCTCTGCGATGGCTATGGCCCATTCTCCGGCTGTTGAATAGAGTAGGTACAAGCGGCCGTCTTCCTCAAAAATTGCCGGATCCCGAAGCTGATGAACAAAATCATAAGTCGCGCCAAATCGGGATTCACCAATCGGCTCATTTACGCCTTCATAATCTTTCTCAGGTTTCAGAACGGTCTGCGGTTCCGTAAATCGCCAGTCGCTCCAGTCATCATCCAGATTTTCAATTCTGGATACCAGGATATGTTCAGGTGCATCTCCTCCACGGGAGAAAAATACGTAAAGGTGACCGTTATTTTTCCATAAAGCCATGTGACGAACCCTGGGCAGAATTCGCGGACCTTCCTCAAAATCGGTTAAGCCATCCCTGGAGCGATAGATTATACCGCCGTCATTGATAAATTTAGCAAGAGCATAATACCAGTCATCATATTCAAACACCCGAAAATAGAACAGGCCTACTTCATCAGGGAGAGATTCAAAATGCAAGCCATCCTCCGAAACAGCTACATAGCTCATTTGATAGGGAAGGTCTTCGCGTCCGGGACGGGGATCCCCGTGATAATACATCCGTATTTGTTGATGTTCATGGTCAACGAGTACATCAGGGCTGGCCACATGATCCCTGTCTGAGCTGTCATATGCCGGCGTTTCTTCCAGTGGGAGTACACCACCTCTAAATATCTTCCACGGGCCTTCCAGCCGGTCGGCATATGCAAGCCTGATAAAGCTGCCATGATGATGTGCAAAATAGAGGTAGTACTTGCCAAGCGGATTTTCAATCCAGTCGGGAACTCGAATTAATGACGGACCATTAATATTTTTCCCCACCGGCCCGATCATTCCAGCCATCTCCCGGTGAATGATCGGATTAGCTTCAAACCTCTCCACTTCAAAAGTAAAATCGGAGGAGGGTGCAACATATTCCCATGTTTCCATAGGATCGGACTGAGCTAATACAGAAGAACATATCAACAATTGAAAAAAAAATGCTGTTATAAAAGAAAACGATATTGAATTTTGTTTAGAACAAATCATATTATTTCTCATGCTCCATTATAGTTGATATAAATCTGTGCACATAGTCATTGGGTCGATCGGGCAAGTTCGGATCTGTTACTTCCATTTCACCAGCCACTTCTCTGATCTTTTCCCCATATTCATTCAGAAGGCCAGAAAGAATATTCAGCGCTGCGATACTGATAAATGCATTTTCCTTATCAGCCGGAACGAGTTCAAGCAGCGCCTCAACGGCGGCAACCTTGTCAGTATCT
>SLGL01000270.1 GCA_007123785.1 Balneolaceae bacterium | reverse complement strand
CCAATTAAATCTTCAAAAGGATAGATCTTCATCAGGCCCGGCACATATTCTTTAATCGTTGACCGGGTTGCATGAAACCAGTGCCCGCTCGATGTAACCGTCGAAAACGGAGTTTCCAGTACGTTGATGGAGTGTGATCGCTTAGAATTCATAAGTTCATAAGATAGGCTCTATTACAGAAAAATGATACTTATCTTAACTCTCTGAGTTTGAAGTTAAAATGATTCTTGTCGACTAAAAATATAAAGAAAGAAATATTATACCGGAATCAACGGTAAATTTTGCTGGTATTTTCTAAAAGGCACTTATATAAAAATTAGTAACCTATGATTTTCATTCAGATTTAACCTGCAATATTCAAAATTTTAGTTGATTTGTTATATCGCTATGTCAATCAGAAAAAAACTTCAAACAAAGAATAAAAATTTATTAGTAATTAATGCAGCTAAGATGACTGAATCATCCCATTTATTGACCGTCAAACCCACTAAAGACGGTTCCACCACACTTTTTTCTAAAAAGTTTGATCAGCATTATCACAACCCGAATGGAGCCGTGGCCGAAAGCCGTCATGTTTTCTTTGAAACGCCCGGTGTTCTCGCAGCACTGAAACGTCAGGACTTCATCACCATTTTTGAAACAGGTTTTGGCACCGGAATGAACCTGCTTCTTGTTCTCGAATATCTGGAAAAAACCGAAAGTCCGCCGGCTGTCATTTTTAATAGTGTTGAGGCCTTTCCCATCAGCCCGAAAACCGCTGCTGAATTAAACTTTGGCAATAACACATTTCTCAATAGCTCAAAGCATATACTGTCTGATATTTTCGGGAGTCTTATACCCGGCCTAAACCAATTTGAACTCTCAACCCACCTCACCTTTAACTTGTTTGCAGGCTTTTTCGATGAGCTTTTTGAGCAGAATGCGGTTTCCGATCAGGCCGATTTCATCTTCCATGACCCTTTTTCTCCCGATGCCAATCCAGATTTGTGGACGATTGAGGTTTTTAAAAATCTGGCGTCCGTCAGCAAACCCGACACCGTTCTTTCAACCTACTGTGCGGCTACATCGGCTCGCGCAGCCATGGCAGCTGCAGATTGGTACGTGGCCCGTGCCCCCGGAGCCGTGGGTAAACGTGAAATGACGGTTGCCTCTCGATCTTCGGATAAGCTTGCAAACTTTAAACGGGTCAATGAGAAGAGGCTTATTGAACGTCTGGAACGCGGAGATTTCCGGTATTAAAATCTGCTGTCCACATTTCGCCAAATTATTACTATTATTCAATCACGTTGGCAAGAAATCACCCATCAGCGGGAATAGTCAGCCCTGTTTCTTCGTTGATGAATTGTAATTATCAATCTTTAGCAGCATTCATGAAGAAACGAGAATCCAGTAAAAGTGAAATTGAATCCCTGATCTACCTGCTTGATGATCCCGATCCGCAGGTTCAGCTTGGAGTTAAAAAACGGTTTGAAGAACTGGGTGAGAATGCTGTACCCCTGCTGGATCAGTACCGATCGGAGCCGATTAAAGACTCAGATAAAGAGACGATTAACGAAATTATTTACAATATCACGATCGGCAATCTTCTCGAAGAATTCTCCACCCTTGTGGAACAGGGTATTGACAGCCGCGCACAACTCGAAGAGGCACTGTTGCTGCTCAGTAAATTCGGAACACCCACACTTCGAATTGATGATTACCGTAAAAAGCTGAACAATATGAGCACACACATCGGCAGCGACATCGCATACACGCCATCGATTTCCGAAAAAATGCAAATCATGCTGCAATATGTGTTTCGCGAACTTCGGTTCCGGGGTGATTCGAAAGATTATCACA
This sequence comes from Balneolaceae bacterium, assembly GCA_007123785.1. Lineage (GTDB taxonomy): Bacteria > Bacteroidota > Rhodothermia > Balneolales > Balneolaceae > Rhodohalobacter. The sequence goes on along the minus strand of SLGL01000270.1, from coordinate 8,268 downwards.
ACCCGGAAAACGCCAGTCTCGATCGGGTGATTGACCGGAGGAAAGGACTGCCGATAATGCTGAGTGTGGTGGTTATGTTTCTTGCACGCAGGCTGAATCTTCCCTTTCATGGTGTAAACATGCCGATCCATTTTATGCTGATGTACCAAACACATAACCAGGAAATTCTGATCGATCCATTCGATGGAGGCACAATTGTCACCTATAATCAATGCTGTTATTTTCTGAAAAAGAATGGTATTGAACCCCGTTCTGAACACCTCAAAAAAGCGGATGAAACCGACATCCTGGTCCGCTGCATCCGCAACCTGATGCACAGCTACGCGAAAAAAGGACAAGAAAAGCGCGTGGCTGACTTGCAAAAACTGCTCCAAATTGCTGAACTGAAAGCGTAACTCCGAATCTTGGTGAGAAGTCCGGGCTAAAGGTCATCCTCTCCATAAGGAGATCGCCATTCTACTACAAACGTGGAGTTAATAGCTAAAACGTTAGAACCACCCCTTTCTTCCAGGCAATACCGGACCATAACACATCAATTTACAATTACCGAAACACCTCCTCTTCTCGGATCCCCAAATCCCGAATAGCCTCCCGGATCAATACTCACAACATGCGTACCCCCAAAAAAGAGATCCTTTCGGTCCCAAACTCTATGATTCCTGAACTTTTTACACAGTGCCTCAACCACATTCAAGTCAAAACCATGTTCGATGTTCAGCAGTCCTCTTTCATAATGAATCCTGGGTGAACGAACCGCTTCCTGAGGCGACATTCCAAAATCAGCCAGGTTCACCAGCAGTTGCAATATAGCAGTCCGGATTCGATTCGACCCGCCCGAGCCGAACGCAATTTTTCTGCCATTACCCATTTCCAGGATACCGGGCGCCATCATGGAGGTCATTCGTTCATTAAGTGGCCACTTCCCAAAACCTTTCGGGTTGATATCTTCTTCCCCGAGCATGTTGTTCATCATCACGCCCGTACCGGGAATCATGATACCACAGCCCTCCCCGTTACTGGTACTGAGTGAGGCCATATTTCCATCACGATCGACAATACTGATGTGAGTAGTCCCTCTCAATGCCGGGAATTTACCCATGACCTCCGAGGCGTACTCTTCAAGATATGACGGATCAAGAATATTGGCCTCATCTTCCCCTTCAACAAATGCGTCTGCTTTTGCTTTTTCAGTCAATCCCTGAATTTCTGCCAGCAGATTTAAATACTCCACAGATTCAAAACCCTGTTTTTGTACCGGTAATTCTTCCAGCAACTTAAGGGCAAAAGCCACCAAAATCCCCCCTGAGCACGGTGGCGGATTGATGCATAACCTGCAATTTCTGTACCCAACCACAAGAGGCTTTCGTTTGATAACCCTGTAATTCCGGAAATCGGCTTCAGTAAGATGTCCGCCTTCTTCTTTGCAGATAGATGCCGTTTTTTTTGCCATATCTCCATTGTAAAACAGATCATCACCTTCTACAGCGATTGCCTCCAGCAGGTCGGCCATCAGCGGCTGTTTTAAAAGATTACCTTCCTGCACAAGTTGGCCGGGAATATCGGGACTGGCAAATGTATTTTTTGCTTCAGGGTATTTAAGGTAGATCGGCTTAACTACATCCAGTACACGGGATTGAAAGGCATTCATCTGTAAACCAATTCGCGCCAATTTTACAGCAGGTTCTACAAGACGTTTCATCGGTAATGTGCCAAGGTCTTTGTGGATTGCAAATACTCCTTTTACTGTACCGGGCACCGCCATAGATCCCGCCCCGATGTGAAATTCCTGCTGTACCGTTCCAAAATCGGCCGAAATGGGGAAAAAGTGCGGTTCCGGGTTTCGTTGAGAGGGAGTCTGCGCAAAAAAATCATATATGGTTTCCTTGTCATCGGCTGTTTTGGCCAAAAGAAATCCGCCTCCGCCAAGAGAGGTCAATACCGGTTCCGCTACACAAGCCGCCAAATGAGCAGCTACAACAGCGTCAAACGCATTACCTCCGTCATGAAGTACTTCTTCTGCAGCTTTTGCCGTTTCGCTGTGCCCTGCTGCAACCGCTCCTTTCGCCATATTTCACATTATCTGATTACAAAATTCCGTAGTGTCATGACAGTAGCACAAGAAAGGATTTTTTTATGGCACTCTCTACTTTTTTGACCGAATTTTCTGATTAAAAAAATTGAACCCGATGAAAACGGCATCAAGTCAACCTGAGCCCCTCATCTTGCAATCAGACTTCTCTACGAATTTTTCCTGACGCTTTAAGTTTCAAAGCAGCAGGTAACGTAATGGAAAGGATAACACTGGCAAGTACCGACCCTTCCCTGATTTGTAATCACAAACCTGCTGTCAGCGACAGTACTTTACGGTATTCATCCACTTTGTTACGGCTGATGGTAAGCACACCGGCACCTTCAGATTCATCAGCAAGAAACTGCACATCCGGATTTTGCCAGCGGCTTTCTGACTGGCGAAATTTTTTGCAGCTTGCATGAATCTCCCTGAGCAAACCAGTCTTCCGAAGCGGTTCAACCTGTTCCGGCTTCATTCCACCTCCGGGCATAATGATGATCCGGTCACCAGCAAGCTTCAACAGCCGAACAATCTGTTCCAGACCTTCCTCCACACTATTTTTTCCTCCCGAAGTCAGAATCCGGTGAAATCCACATTTGATGATTGTTTCAAGGGATTCATCGAGATTACGACTCACATCAAACGCCCGGTGAAATGTACAGGGCTTGCCGCTTGCTGTTTCGATCAGTTGGCCGCATGCATCACTGTTTACGGATCCATCCCGGTTCAGAATACCAAAGACAAACCCATCAGCACCCAGTGAAGAGAAAATCCGGATCTCTTCGGCCATCACATCCAGTTCCTCATCCGAATAGACAAAATCACCGCCTCTGGGACGAATCATTACAAAAACCGGAATCTGAAGATGCGCTTTCAGATACGCCAGCATTCCGGCACCCGGTGTTTCACCACCTTCATGAAAAGAGCTGCATAGCTCCAGCCGGTCAACACCAAACATTGCCGCTTGCAGTGCGGCCTCTGTAGTGTAGATGGGGGATTCGAGAAGGATTTTCATTTCTTTTTCTTTTTCAACGGTGCAATTCATCAGAACTTAATCATTCCCAAACCGGCTTTTGGCATCTTCCATCTCGTTTCCGCCTTCGTGATGTACGGCAAAATTAAATCCGGGGTGAACTGCATAGCCGCCATACTCTCCATCTTTGTTGATAGCAATGAAACCGGCTTGCATATCCTCGATATCTTCCAGGTTTTTATCAATTAGCCTTGCGATCGCTTCTTCACACGCTTCCTGGGGTGAACGCCCCTGCCGCATCAACTCTACAACCAGAAAACTGCCGCATACTTTGATGATTGTCTCACCCATGCCCGTGGCCGTTGCCGCACCCACTTCGTTATCCACATAAAGCCCGGCCCCGATGATTGGACTGTCGCCCACGCGGCCGTGCATTTTGTAGGACAGACCGCTGGTGGTACAGGTTCCTGCCAGGTTTCCGTCTGCGTCCAGACCAACCATACCGATGGTATCGTGGTTTTCGATATTGATGATGGGCCGGTATTCGGCTTCTTCGAGCCACTCTTCATACGCTTTTTGTGATTCAGGGTGCAGTACCTCTTCTTCCAGAGGCATCCCCTCAGAAATAGCAAACTGGCGGGCGCCCTCACCAGCCAGCATTACATGAGGGGTTTTTTCCATCACTTTTCGAGCCAGCGTAATCGGATGTTTGATCTGCCTTACAAAACAGACCGACCCGCACTCACCATCGCCTTTCATAATGGATGCATCCAGTGTTACAATTCCCTCCCTGTCCGGGAAGCCATACAGGCCAACCGTCCGGCTGGACGGATCGGCTTCGGTAACTTTCACTCCTTCTTCCACCGCATCCAGAATGGAGCCGGTTTTTTGCAGGATTTCCCATGCCCGTTTATTGGCAGCAATACCGTGATTCCAGGTAGAGACGATCAATGGTTTATGTTCCCCGGCAGATTGTTTTTTCTCAGAAAAGATACCAGCCGCTTTTTTCACAGCTCCGGGCATCAATAGGGTTGAAGATAAGAGAGAACTTTTCAGAAATTTTCTTCGTGTTGTCATTAATTTAAATTATTGAGTACAGAATTTTTTTAAGACTATTAAAACTGGACCTTACAAACAGATGGTACTGCCCGTTACAGACAGATAATTTTCAATAGACAATCTAAAATAGTTGAATTTACATTTCATTCCAGCCTGCAGAGAATGGAATCGGTTCCATTTTTTAAATTCCGGGTTCAATTTCGACAGTTTTTCCATTTTTTACATTTTACGGTATCTGTTTTACTCTCACCATTCACTAAGTTCCCAGCTCTCCCTTTTTGAAGGGTAATCTATCCGGCTGCTAAGGAGAAAATATGAAAGGCTATCACCTATAAGGATGGTCGGAAACGATGTTGATGAGCCTTTTTTATATATTCATTTAAGAAAACAGGTCTATGATACAACTTCTCATGAAGTATACAGCTATCGTGCTATCACTTTTTGTGATGGCAGGCTGCGCTTCTACAGAATCCGCAACTGAAGGAACACCAGAAACCACTCAGGCTCCCGAGCGAGCTCGAATGGCCCCTCAACAGGGCAGTAATAACGACATCAAACCATTTTCTGAGGTTATCAAAGAAAGTGCAGAAAAAGATGAAGGGCTGTTTAATGTTTACAAAGATGGCTCCAGTTTTTTCTATGAAATCCCCGATTCTATTGTCGGCCGCGAAATGCTGATGGTCTCCCGGATATCCAGAACAGCCGATGGTATTCTTTACGGCGGGATGCGCAGTAACAATCAGGTTTTGCGATGGGAAAAGCGAGATGATAAAATTTTACTCCGCCGTGTTTCCTTCAGTAATACAGCCAGTGATTCCCTCCCGGTCTATGAGGCGGTCAGAAACTCCAACTTCGAACCGATAATCGCATCCTTCGACATTCAGGCATTTAATGAAGATACCACCGGTTCTGTTATTGAAGTGACAAATCTTTTCACAACTGATGTGCCCGCACTGGGATTACAGCAAAATATGCGCCAGCAGTACCAGGTACGCCGGGTAGATGGTAACCGCACCTTTATTGAGCATATTCACAGTTTCCCGAAAAATATTGAAGCGCGGCATCTCGTCACATACGAAGCGCAAAATCCGCCTTCCAATTCCGATGCCAACACGATCTCTCTGGAAATTAACCACAGTATGATTCTGATGCCGGAAGAACCGATGCAGCGTCGCCGCCCCGATGCGAGGGTGGGCTACTTTACCGCCAATCAAACCGATTACGGTACCGAAGAACATCGCGCCAAACCGGTGAGCCACGTTACCCGCTGGGAGCTCATCCCCAAAGACAAAGAGGCCTATTTGCGGGGCGAGCTGGTTGAACCGGAAAATCCCATCGTTTTTTACATTGATCCGGCTACCCCGGAGCAGTGGAGAAAATGGCTGATTAAGGGCGTGGACGACTGGCAGGTAGCTTTTGAAGCGGCCGGTTTCAAAAATGCAATCTACGGCAAGATGGCTCCCACTCCGGAAGAAGATCCCGATTTCAGCCTTGAAGATATTCGCTACCCGAGTATCCGTTATTTTGCCTCCCCAATTCAGAACGCTTTCGGACCTCATGTGCACGATCCCCGGTCGGGACAGATCATGACCTCGGCCATTGGCTGGTACCACAATGTGATGAGACTGCTGCGTAACTGGTATTTTGTTCAAACCGCTGCAGCCAATCCCGAAGCCAGAGCCACCCAGTTCGATGATGATGTAATGGGAGAGCTGGTCCGGTTTGTTTCAGCCCATGAAGTAGGCCATACCCTGGGACTGCCTCATAATTTTGGCTCAAGCTACGCAGTTCCGGTCGATTCACTCCGATCGCCAACATATACTGATAATCACGGAACGGCGCCCTCAATAATGGATTATGCCCGATTCAACTACATTGCTCAGCCCGGTGACGGTGTAACAAACTTTTTCCCTCGTGTGGGGCCCTACGATATCTGGGCTGTAAAATGGGGCTACACCTGGTTCGGTGATAAAACACTTAAAGAACAGGAAGAAACTCTTCACAAGTGGACCACAGAACGGGCTGATGACCTTCAATATTTCTATGGAAGGCAAACCGTTAACCCGATCGACCCGCGTTCAAACCGCGAAGACCTTGGTGATGATGCCATGCGGGCCAGCTATTACGGCCTGAAAAACCTGGAGGTGATTACCGGCAATCTGATTGACTGGATTCAGAAAGATGGTGAAGAATTTTCTGATCTGGATGAGCTTTATGGACAAATTATGGTTCAGTGGGGCCGATACATGAGTCATGTAGTGCCGTACGTTGGCGGTGTGTACGAAACCGACAAGACTTTCGATCAGGAAGGTGCAGTATTTGAACCGGTTGAAGCGTACCGGCAGCGTGAAGCAATGGATTTTCTGAAAACATACGCTTTCAGTGATCCTACCTGGGCAGTTAACAGCGACATTTTGAGCCGGGTTAACCAGGCTGAATTTATCGACAATTATCGGCAAAGACAGGTTACCGTACTCGAGAATCTGCTGAATCCATCCCGCATTGCGCGGTTGATTGAATACAGCTACCGTGAGGAAAATACCTACTCTCCATTTGAATTTATGGACTCGCTTCGGGGAACCATTTGGAGTGAACTCGACTCGAACGCTTCTGCATCAGTCTACCGACGAAATCTTCAGCGTGCTTATATTGAACGAATGGGCTACCTGATGAGTGAAGAACTGCCCTCTGTTTCTGCACAGATGAGGCAGATGCTGGGGATGAGCCAGGTAAATGTCAGTCAGTCTGACATTCGCCCGATAGTTCGTGAACAGCTTGAACTGCTGAAGGCCGATGTTACCCAAACCCGCAACAGTATGAACGACCGTGCCACTCGTATCCACCTGATCGATATTGAACAGAGAATCGATGACATTCTTGAACCGTAATTTACCGGATTTTAAATCACCCATCTTAGTCTGCCTGATCATTTTTTCAACTCTCGATATTTTTTTTAAAAATGATTTAAGCGGGCATTTTCAGGCAACAAGATCAGAGCAGAGGGATTGAGTAGCAACGATTCGTTTAAACAGGAGGATGGATCTTAAACACCGTTTGGTATCTAACCATACATTTAGAAATTTAAAGGTTTTTTCCAATTTGATAAACGTTTTGGACAGTTATGATTTCAATTAGTAAATTTCTCTTTTAAAAAAGAACCGCCCGGCAATCTTCTTTAATATAGAAAACTGCCGAACGGGTTTAGCTCTCAGAATCTTTCAAACGCTTAGTAGGATGAATCTGACTCTGGTTGCGGAATTATTACAGCATCAATTATATGAACAACTCCGTTGGATGCTTCCACATCGGCCTGAACCACAGATGCATCATCAACAGAGACTCCGTAATTACTCAAAGAAATAGTAATCTCTGTGCCCTGAACTGTTTCGGCAGTCATGCCATCGCTCAGGTCCGAAGACATCACTTTACCGGGAATCACGTGATAGGTGAGAATTTCAATTAATTGGTCTCTGTTTTCCTCCATCAGAAGTGACTCGAGAATTCCGTCTGGTAAAGCTTCAAACGCCTCGTTGGTAGGTGCAAATACCGTAAAAGGTCCATCAGATTTCAATGTTTCAACTAATCCTGCCGCTTCAACTGCTGCCACAAGTGTAGATAATACATCAGTCTGAACAGCAAGATCCACGATATCACTGTTGTGATTGTGACTCTGTTCCGTATCGCTCTTTTCTATTGCTGCCGGTGCCATTGCAAGAAGTGCTAAAGCAAGTATGGTCAGCCCTAAAGATTTAATTGTTTTCATTATTATTGGGTTGATTGGGGTTAAGAATTCGACGATTGCCAAATTTTGTTCTCAAAGAACAATGATTCAACATTGAACAAATTAAATCGGTTCCCATTTTTTATCTGCCTCCCAACTTTTCATTGCCACCTGCAATAGTTTGCTCTATAGACTTTTAAAGCATAAAACAGCTCCATGAAAATTGTAAAAATTTATAAAAAGAAAGAAGATCAAGTGTTTAATGTTCAGAAGTAACACCATTTTTTAAAACATTTCTCGTACAGCGGGCTAATCGTTGACGCTGCTTCGAAGAACAGGTATTCCCGCCTACCAATTAAAATCCGGGTTAAACCTTACTTTTACGAATTCCACACTTTAAATTCGTAAAGTATTAATTTCAAATATCTTATAAATTTATTATCT
>SLGL01000242.1 GCA_007123785.1 Balneolaceae bacterium | reverse complement strand
GCCCCTTTTGGTGCCCGATAATCATCAAAGATTGTCCGTCAATAGTGGCAAGTCCGCCAACCATCGCTTTGTCATCAGCGTAGTAGCGATCGCCGTGAAGTTCAACAAAATCATCAGCAATTAGGTCGATATAATCGAGAGTGTAGGGACGTTCGGGATGACGGGCAAGCTGAACGCGCTGCCAGCGAGTGAGATTGTTAAAGATCGATTCGCGCAGCTGGTCGGCTTTTTTGCGGAGCCTGTCAATTTCGGGTTTCAAAACCTCATCGCCAACGGAGAGCTGGTTCAGCTCTTCAATTTTTTTTTCTAATTCTTCGATGGGCTGCTCAAAGTCGAGATAATGCATAAAAAAATCGATTTTGTGTTGCAGGTTTGTTGCAATTAAGGGGGTTAATCACTGAATTTATGTAACCAATATACGAACAAATATCTATTGGGTTTTTTGAAAGAGTCAGGATTCAGTAATCTCCATTTTTTCAGCAAAATAAGCACAAAAATCACGCATATCCCCGCTGATTCGCGGATCGTTGATCGAATTTTCGAGTGTATCGGCCATAGTTACGAGTGTTTGATGGAAGAAGATTTTCATTTCATCCACAGTCATCTCCTTAGTCCAGAGATCGAGGCGCAGGGTGTCTTTATTTCGGTGATCCCACAGTGAAAGAATAAACGCACGGCAGGAAGCTTCATCAAATCCCTGCAGGTCTGTGGCTGTCCAGTTGATCTCCTCAGGGATGTTTTTTTCATCCAGTTTTACTTCAATGTTAATTTTTTTTGATGTATCAGACATAAGTTGAATTATGTTGGTTTGCAGTTGTTTCTGATTTTCTCAAGAACAAAGTCGAAATCGGAAGGGAGACGGGAGTCGAACTCCACAAATTCTTCGGTTGCAGGATGTTCAAATCCAAGGGTTTTAGCATGCAGGGCCTGTCGTTTCAACACCGAGAAAAGATTCTTAAACATGGATTTGCGTGTTCCGGTATTTGGCCCATAGCGTACCGTATCACCACCGTAGGTGTTATCTCCGAAAACATAATGCCCTTCGTGCTGCATTTGGACGCGGATTTGGTGGGTTCTGCCCGTTTCGAGTTGAATTTCAAGCAGGGCAAGATGGTCAAAAGTTTCAATTTTTTTGAAATGGGTGATGGCACGTTTACCACCTTTTTTTAAGACCGTCATGATCTTTCTGTCACGGGGAGAGCGACCTATATAGTTATCGATAGTCCCTTCATCGGGCGGGTTCCCCCAAACAATGGCCCAGTATTTTCGTTTTACAGATTTCTTGGCAAATTGTTTGGAGAGTTTCTGATGAGCTTCATCATTTTTAGCCACGACCAGCAGGCCGCTTGTATCCTTATCCAGGCGATGCACGATACCAGGCCGCAGTGTTTCTTCATCTGCGTTGGAAAGTGTGTGCTCGGTGTGCCAGAGCAGGCCATTTACCAGAGTCCCGGTCCAGTTACCATAGGCAGGGTGAACCACCATGTCTTCAGGTTTATTAACGATGAGAAGGTGGTCATCTTCATAAACAACGTCCAGTTCCATTTTTTCGGGTTTGGCCGTCTCGGGTGGAGGTTTTGGAAGAGTAATCTCTATTTTATCACCCGGCTGCATGATGTAAGAAGCTTTTTCCAATTTGCCGTTAACAAGCACAAACCCCTGCTTGATCGCTTTCTGGACCTTGTTTCTGGTTGCGTTCTGGATAAAAGATGTGATGTATTTATCCAGGCGTATATCCGTAGTTTGCCCGTCGGGCACTTCGAGTAAATATTCTGTCTTTTTTGCTTCTTCCTTTTCAATAACCATAGCACATTAAAATATGAAATATATTACTTCTTTCTTCGGAGAAGACTTTTTGAAAATAATTTAACTTTTTTTGTAAGGAAACCGGAAAATCGGGTTCATACTAATAGATTATTTATTAAGACTGAAGCTATACACTAATAAATTATCTGAGAGGTCATCCATGAAATCAAGAGTTGAAAAGCCGCAAGTGATTGTTTTCCATTGTTTGCGGTTTTTTTATTGCTGCCAATTCAGCAGGTCTGTTAATCAGTACGAACATTTTTTTGAATATTGGATTTACGCATTATATTCACTGCATGGAAAAAACGGGCGATCAAAACACAAAAAAAACGTACGGGCACGACTCTTCCGGTAAAGAACCCATCCGCCGTTCGAGAATTGTTTTTACTATTTTTATGGTTTTTCTCACAGTTTTTCTTGTCTGGCCCGGTTACACTCTCTTTTCTTCGCCTGAACCACTTGTACTGGGCTTGCCGCTCTCCTTTGCCTGGGTTACATTTTGCACCATTTCCGGGTTTCTGGCCATGTTACTGCTCTATATTTCCGATCGTAATAACGAGGAGGACGATTAGTTGGAAACCGGCACAATAATTCTCATTATCGTTGGCCTGTACCTGCTGATTTCTCTGTTGACCGGTATCATTCCTTCTCTGCGTATTTCAAAAAGCGTTGGTGGATACGTTGCTGGAGACCGAAGCATGAATGTATTCATTCTCTATTTTGTACTGGGAGCCTCTATTTTTTCTTCCTTTGCATTTTTGGGTGGTCCGGGTTGGGCGTACTCGCGAGGGGCGGCT
>SLGL01000183.1 GCA_007123785.1 Balneolaceae bacterium | reverse complement strand
CCGGAAATGTGCACCAGGTCCTCGGGTAAATCTGCTCCAACCGCACTTAGTGCTGATGGTCTTGACATGCCACGGTTCATAGAGCCCGGATCACGATAGTGGCCATGGACCATAGCCCGCGATATACCCTCGATAAAAAAATCGGTGAGCAGATGCAGGGTTTTCTCCGGGAAACTAAATTGGGTATCCGTTAGCCGCAAAGCCCAGGCTGCAAACACTCCGGCATAACCCGTGCCATATGACAAAGTGGAAGTGACCCGATCTGTACGATGATGAAAACTGTAATCTGGCTTAAGTCCTCTGCCTGAAGTAAAATGGATTTGCCCGGCCATAACCTCAGCAGATTCGAAAAGCAAATCTTCATCTCGTTCAAAAAGTGCCACTTTGGCCTGAATTCCGGCAATTCGAATCAGGTCTCCGCCGGGACGGGCACCCCATGCATTAAGGTTGGCTCTTCCTGCCATTTCAAGGAGTTGTTCAATCTGTGAATCAGTAAGTTCAGAATCCATCATCAGGAGGATATGAGTCCAGTCCCGCGGATTAGCAATTTCATTCGTGTGCCAGTTATCAGCGATAAAATCATTTTCAATCCAATAGTCCAGAGATGCAAAAATTACCTGTTTCAGCTCAGGGTTTTTATGAAACTCTGAACCCGGTTTGGCATACGCCCTGCTTAGTTGAGTAAGATTGTTGACATGCTGAATTTGTTCAAATGTTGTTCGGGAAACATCATTGTAATTGATATCCGGCCAGTTTCCTTCATTGCTGATCGTACTCATCAGAATTTCAATCTGCCTCTTATCTAATTCCTCATCCAGAAGCTCGGCTATCAGCCGATTTCTGATTATTTCCAGATCATCCTCCTCAATTGCCTGTTGGGATACAGTCTCATCCTTCAGAGCCTCGTTAAATGTACCGGTGTAGGCATGCCCAACCCGGGCCGGGATAATAACACCCGTAATAACCAGGCAAATGATAATTTCTTTACTCATATATTCTGCCTTAAACATTTCAAATAAAAAATTTCATCTGGATAAGTAGTATGAGATACTTTGACCGGCATAATCACCTTCGGGCAGCATAACAGAAATACTGCTTTTCCCTTTATCTTCATCCCAAACAGCACTCCATTGATCATTCTCAATCTCTATACGCGCAGTAACAGTAAACTGAAAAGAATCCAGCTTACGGGATGGGTCAGAAATAGTGATTTCTTCAAGCAAACCATCTGTTTTTTTAACCATCATCATTCCGGGCCTATCACTCGAAATCGAAATGCCTTCTGTAATCTCAATATCTTTCTTCTCATAAAATATGATTTGAGTGATACCCAGTTCCTTCTGTTGAACTGCCTGAATTTGTGGCGTGTTGGCAATGATCTCTAATGGCAAATTTTCATGGTACCCTTCAACCTTCGATTCTTCGATACCCGGCACTACTATATATTCATACTCTCCCTGTTCCGGGGCTACACCGTGGTTCAACCATAATGTAAATACATCTTTGTGTTCTTCGTCCAAACCCCACACACTTGCGCTGTCATTTATTTTCTCCCAAGTGCCACTTCGTTGCTGATTTTCCAAGCTTACATCAACCGAAACAGAAAACAGATAGGCGGTCTGGTCATGGTGAATCCAGGATACGCCCTGCAAATCGTGTTCTCCCATTTCCGGGTGAAAAGTATCGCCGTTTGCCTGTATGGTTACATCACCCTTTAATAAATTTTGGTTCACTGTTGTTACGACCGGAAATACGGAACTTGAATGGATTCCTGCACCCAGAGCTACAAATTCATCATCGAAGAAAAACCAAGATTTGCGGGCACCAAGAGTATCAACAGGGCTTTCAAAATCAATTACAGCGGCTCCATATAAGCCATTTGAAATTCCGCCAACAAAATCTGTTATTCCCTGCACAGAGATCTTGTCTCGTTCAGGCAGAGTTTGCTTCTGAACTACCGTTGTACCAGGTATTTTTTGCCAGTCCCAAACCGGGAAGATTTGATAATATTCTTCTCCAGTCCTGATCAGGAAATTGGAACCATCTGCAAGATGATGGTTTTTCAAACCTTCACTATTATGCGGCCCATCAACATTGTTATTACGTGAAGAGAACATGCGCACAGAAGTAAAATAGTCAGGCCTTTGGTGACTAAAGTATTCCGAGTGCCAGAAAAAATGATTACTCGTTAAATCCAGTTCGCGTTCACACCTGCGGATACCTGCGATTTTCTCAAGTTCTTTTTGTCTGTAGGATGTTACTTGAAGAAGCTGTTCAGGAATTGTTGGACTGAATGGGTCAAGAATTGTAGTTCTTCCAAGTTCACGGCTAAGGGCACCCGGGTCAGGATATTTTCCCCAAGCCGAAGATAAAACAATACCGTCAAGAAAAAAATCAACGAGAAGTTCGATCGCTTCATCAGGAAAACTAAAATTCGTTCCGGCAACTTTAGATGCCCAATTGGCAAAAGAGCGAGTATATCCCCTTCCATAGGTTAGATTATAGATTACCCTATGATGTCTGTGATGAAAACTAAAATCTTTCTGAAGTCCCCTCAGATCGGTCGGATCTCCCCTGTCAACAGCAAAAATGATTTCACCTGACATCTTATCAATGGCCTTGTGAACTTTCTCAACATCTCTGATAAAAAGTCCATATTTACCATAAATACCAGCAATTTGAATAAGATCTCCTCCAGGCCTTGCACCTGAAGCTTCGAAATTCGCCCTTCCTACAATCGGTCCTGCAAGTTGCTTTTGAGTTTCCGTCAGATCATCATCCATTAAAAGCAAAATTTCAACCATTCGTCTTGGAGTTCCCATCTGATTCCACCACCAGTTCTCACATATAAAATCATGTTCCAGCCAGTAATCAAATGCAGATTTAATGGCCTGTTTCAGTTTCTGATTACTGTAATATTGTGAATCCGGGTTTCTATATGCACGGCTCAATACCACCATATTGTTCAAATGTCTGCTATGCTCAAATGCATTACGGGAAACATCCACATAATCAATATCCGGCCATGTACCTGCGGGATGAATTGAATTCAATAAATCATTCACCTCATCATCATCGAATTCGGACTTTATAAAATCGGTTCTTATCATATCCCTGATGCTCTCAAGTTCAGAATTGATAACAGTATCATCCGCAAAATCTATGTTTGACTTAGTGAATGAATTAGTTAACAGGAAAGGTGAAAAGAGAGGCGAATTATCACTCCAATTATTCCAATGTTGCTTCTGAGTCTTAAAATTTTTTCCAGAGTTATCACTTCCAATTGCACCCAGTGCCACTAAAAAAATGGGCACCAGATAAACAAGTTGTATTTTTATTACAGATTTGATGATTTCTGATTTCATGAATCAAAAAAAGTTACATTTCGTAATTCTTCAGATTAAAAAGAACAAGCTGACAAGATTCCTCGTATGACCTACATGGGGAAATCCGGCCTCTCTGCTTAGATCTTCATAATCGATACCCTGAAAACTGCCATCCTCATTCATAATATCGAGAATGTCCTGAACTTCTTCGTCCCTCACATCTGATCCCAGCAGTTGGTCGACAGCTCTTTCTTTTTTAATTTCAAAATCATCTGCTTTTGCATTAGCAGAGATCGCAAATAGTGTGATTGTAAGTAAAGTAATAAAGACTTTGATAGTTGGACTCACAATTATAATGGTTTTAATAATAAATAATCGTTTCGGCTTGTCAGCCGCAAGGGTTATCAGCTATAATTCAATTGAGGTGCTGCTTCCGGCATATACGTCAGTTGGCAGGTCAACAATGATAATTGTCTTATTTTTATCCTGATTAGTGATAGTTTTGAAATTATCTCCTTGTGAATTGTATATTCCCGGAACGGTTATGGTCATTCTTGTAAGCTTTCTTGAAGGGTCGGATACTGTTATCTTACCTATCCTGTTTCCATTCATTTTCAGCATTGCCATTCCCTGACTGTCCATCTTGACCGTGTAACCGTCGGATATTTCAACTTCTCCGGCTTTGTAAAAGGCCAGCTGGGCTATGTCAAGATCGTTATGTTTTACACCCTGCAGGTCAGGTGTGTTTGAGAGAATCTCAATATCCCTGTTATTGGCACTTATTGATGCCACCTCTTCAGAAGACACATCCGGTACTACTATATACTGATATGAAACATTTTGGGGGCTGTAACCGTGGTCAATACCGAGAAGGAAAACATCCTGAGTTACCAGTTCATCAGAAGCACTCTTGGTGGCTGAAATATCAGACCATCTCCCTTGTTCGGCCCTGTTGGATAAATTTACAGTTGTCGGTTCAGGCAATATGTATCCTATTCTGTAGTGGTGTACCCACTTCACATTTTCCAGATCTCTATTACTCCGGAGCATCACTTCTGTTTGCGCCTCCTGGTTTACTGTAACATCTCCCCTGAGATGTGCCTGGTTAATAGTGGTATATGCCGGCTTGTTTGGATTTGATTTTATACCTGCTCCCAGACATACATATTCGGTGTCAAAGAAAAACCAGGATTTTTTTGCTTCCAGCAGATCATGAGGGCTCTTGAAGTCGTAAGCCACTGCACCGTAAAGTCCATCATCTACTCCGCCGACAAAATCGGTTAAACCATCCGTTTGAACAGGCATATTTCCACCATAGCGTTGCGCTATATGATTTTCCGACTTTTGCTTAATGGTTGTTCCGGAAATTTTCTGCCAGTCATACACCGGCCAAATACCATCGTACTCATGACCATCCAGGCTAAGATAATTTGCTCCGTCAGCTCTGTGGTGAATTACTATGCCGGGTCCGTTATATGGCTCTTCATTATTTCTGTTTCTTGTCGAATGCATTCTGACACTTGTGTAGAAGTTTGGTCTCTGGAATACAAAGTGTTCGGTTTGCCAGAAAAATTTCGCGAATGATCTTATGTATGCGTCTTCACCTCTCCTCAATTTCAAAATATCCTCAAGTTCCTGACTGCGGTAGTCAGTGCTTTGATGTAAACGCTCTATTTCCAGGGTTCCTCCTGGTGTACTGGTCCTCTGATGTGTAATACTTCTGTCATAGACCCCGATATCACGATAAACGCCATAGACCATCTGTTTGTAAATCCCGTCCAGGTAGTAGTCGACAAGCTTGTTAATTCTGTCGATAGGGAACTGGTAAGCGGTGTTGGCCACATAAGATGCCCACTCCCCAAAGGTATTGGCATATTTTCCATATCCGTAACTTGTTGTGTTGTTAACTCTGTCATGCCTGTGATGGAAACTGTAATCGTGCTGCATTCCTCGCTCTCCGGCAGAGAACTTGATCTCACCGGCAATGATTTGTATTACGTCATCAAATGCATCCCTGTCGTTCAGGAACAGGAAATTCTTAGCAACAATGGCTGCAATAGCTATCCTGTCGCCCCCGGGTCTTGCACCATAAAAAACTCCCGGAACCTGTTCCATGGTGGCCCTACTTATCATAGGCTGTGCCTGTTCAACCAGGTTAGATGGCAGTTCATCGCCAATCAACAGCATCAGGTTTACAAGATTGGCAGGTGTTGTGATCTGGTTATTATGCCAGTTTTCTCCTACAAAATCATGTTTCACCCAGAACTCAAGTCCTCTGGTAATTATGTTTTTAATAATTTCATCCTGGTAGAACCGGGATGATTCACTATTGTATGCCCTTGCCAGACTGACAAGATTTCTCGTATGACCACCATGCGGAAATCCGGCCTCTCTGCTTAGATCTTCATAATCGATATCCTGAAAACTGCCATCATCATTGACCATGTCGATTATGTCGGCTATACTTTCATCATTCACTCCCGATCCTATCAATTGATCAACTACTCTTTCATTTATAATTTCAAAATCATCTGCATTTGCATTTGTGGAGATAGCAAACAGAAAAGGTGCTATTAAAATGAGACATGCTTTTAACATTGATTTTTTAATCGTATTCATATGTAACCTTCTTTAAATTAAAGCTTATGTCATAGATTGTGTTAAGTCAACGATATAGTATCGAGTGATTAGTAAAGTCCCCTCCTTTCCCACAAAGTAATCCCTTCGGGGCAAGACGAGGATTTAGGGGTGGTTCAAAAATTTTAGCTATTATTTCCGCGTTTATAAAAACGGAATAGGCCAACCCCCCCGGCCCTCCCCGAATGGTCGGGACAGGCTTTTCATGCGGAGGGGAGAATCTATAAATCGATATATCATCTGAAAATTCAAACTATAGTACCCATGCGATGCATTGATTTATCAAAATTATTGTATGGTCACACTTTGGCCTGCATAATCACTATTCGGTAATTGAATTTGAATTGAATTGATCGCCTCATCATTGTCCCATGAGATATTCCAGTTGCTATCGTCGCTTTCTATATCTACCTGAGATGTTACATTCATAAGGAAAGTATCCAGTTTACGTGTCGGATCAGATACAGTGATTTTTTTTACGCTATCACCGGAAGTTGTGACCAGTACTTGCCCGGCTGTTTCTGCCGTGATGGTGATATTATCAGAAATCTCAATTTCACCGGGTTCATAAAAAACGATCTGGCTCATACCGAGCCCGGAATGTTGTACAGCTTGTATTTCCCGGCTGTTTGCAAGTATTTTTATCGGAGATGACTGATAATACCGATCAACTTCCTGAGCTTCTATACCGGGCACCACAATATATTTATATCCGGCCTGATCTGGTGATGTACCGTGGTCAATCCAGAGGGCAAACACATCTTTATACTCTTTTTCTCTTGCCAGTGCCCAGGTTTGCTCATTAATGTCTTTCCAGTATCCACTCCGTTGTCTGTTTTCAAGCCTGACAGAAGCCGGTTCCGGAAACAGGTACGCCGTTTTATCATGATGTACCCAAAGTACTTCATCAAGGTCGTGTTCTCCCCGCCCGGGTACCGAATGATTCCCGTTTTTTGGTATTACCACATCTCCATTTAATAAACTCTGATTTAATGTTGTGGCAACTGTGTAATCTGATTCCGACCGGATGCCGGCGCCCAGTGCAACAAATTCGTCATCGAAAAAAAACCAGGATTTCCGGGCTGATAACGGGTCCAGAGGACTTTCAAAGTCAAAAACCGCAGCTCCATACGTTCCATCGGTAACACCTCCTACAAAATCGGTAAGGCCCGCCTGCTGAACTTCATCCGGATCAGGAAGGGATGGTTTTTGAACAACAGTTGTACCGGGAATTTTCTGCCAGTCCCAAACAGGAAAAATATGAATATACTCTTCCCCCGTCCTTGTGATAAAGTTATAACCATCAGCCAGGTGATGATTTTTCAAACCCTCACTGTTATATGGAACTTCTACACTGTGGTTACGGGATGAATACATTCGAACGGAAGTGAAATAGTGCGGCCGCTGATGGCTGAAATATTCCGTATTCCAAAAAAAAGTATTTTTTCTTAAATCAGTCTCCCTCTCTCCTTCACGAATTTGAACAATCGCTTCCAGCTCATCCTCTCTGTAATTCGTGACCTGAAGCAGTGTCCGGGGCAATTCAGGGCTTCTCGGGTTGAGCGCTCCCAACCTTGTAATCCCCCGGTTTCTGCCACCCGGATCGGGATATTTGCCAAAAGCCTGATATCCATTAATCCCATCCAGATAGAAATCCACGATCAGATGAATGGATTCATCAGGAAATTCAAACTTTGTCCCATTTACTTTTTTAGCCCAATCCACAAAATAACTGGCAAACCCTTGCCCATAAGTTATCGTTGAAGTTACACGATCGTGGCGATGATGGAAACTGAAATCGGTCTGCAGTCCTCTTACATCAGAAGGGTCGCCCCTGTCCACGGCAAACCCGATTTCACCTGCTATGGCCTCCACTGCTTTTTCCAGCACGTCAATATCTCCTTTAAAAAGAGCATGCTTGCCAAGAATACCGGCTATTTTAATCAAATCGCCGCCGGGCCGGGCGCCCCAGGCATCAAGATTTGCACGGCCCACAATCGGATCCGTTTTCTCTCTCTGTTCTTCGGTCAGATCCTCATCCATGATTAGTAAAAGATTACCGATTCTTTCCGGAGTCCCGATCTGGTTCCACCACCAGTTTTCACAGATAAAATCATGTTCAATCCAAAAATCAAGCGCTTTCCAAATAACCTGTTTAAGGTCAGAATTACCATAAAAAGATGATCCCGGCTTTTTATACGCCCTGCCTAAATCCACCATGTTATCGAGGTGGATACTGTGTTCAAAAGCAGTTCGTGAAGTATCTTCATAATTAATGCCCGGCCAGGTGCCATCTTCACGAATTGTGCTGATCAGATTTTGAACTTCCTGCTCGTCCACAGATGGCTCGAGAAGTTCATCCGTAAACCGCTCTTTCAGGATTTCCAAATCCGATTCTGTTGTCTGAGCCTTTGAAATGTTAACAGCAAAAAATAACTGAACAGAAATGAGAATTGATACCAGAGATATAAACCTGAACTTGAACAATGTTTTTCTTTGCATCTTTTTATTCATAGATATGGCCCTCATTTTAAAAATGGTTAATTATTCAGTTTCTGTGATTTCAACCCCAGGGTTGAAACCCTGGGTTACAATAAAATTCAAAAAAAGAACCCGAGTCCCTCATCAGTCAGGCATGCTACCATTCCGCCAGATTTTCATCGAACACTCCCACCGTACCGGAAGAAGCAGGGATGAGAGAAACCTGTAATATTCCATCTGAATAGGCCGGCAGTTCTACATCAAATCCTATCAGGATAGTCCCCGGATTTTCAACATCATGATCAGTTCCGGGATCGGTGCTCCATGTTGTAACTTCTGCATTTGAAGGTTCATCAATACGGAAATACAGCTGTTCACCTTCCCTGGTCAGTGTCGCAGTGTTATTCCCAGTAATTTCCACATCTGCTTCGGTCAGCATTTGCCAGCGAATCTCAGCCGGTTCACCGGAGGCCTCAATTTCATCCCGTATTACAACAAACTGCTGATCTACAATACCCGCTCCCCGGGTTACGGATGCCAAATCATTTTCATAAACGGAGGTCATATCCGTAATCCCAAAAGAGAAATCGGGATTATCCGAAAAATTATCAATTTCAGAGTATCCGTCTACCAGCTGAAGCTCTCCATTTACCGTAAGAGTGCTGTGAGAATAATTGTTCAGACGGTAGACTGTCCATCGTTCGGCATCCTGAGATCTTCCCCAGATATTCATGCCCAGCCTTTCCAATGAATGATAACTCTGAGGTCCCAAATCACTCGCCCAGCGCACACCGTCAGCTTCCATTACAAACGATCCGATATCCATATGTCCGTGATTGACTGAAGGAGAGCCTCCTTTGAAACCCAGAAAAATGGCATCCGGATCACTCCAGGAAGTCCGTTTAATCGTCAAAGGCATCAGACCCTGAGCGACATAAAAGTTGCTTTCTGGCTCCGTAATTTCTTCCAACGCAATATCTTTCCCCCAAATCATAATAGCCGGCAACCGCCTGTTATTAGTAAATTGTGAATAATCATCCGTATCGAGAAATAACTTTTCTTTGTAGAGAAGTGATGGTGCACTATTTTTATCAGCAAACCAAAACATTGAAGGACTCAGCCCGGCAGAAGGGCTGTTGTCTCCCCAGTTGTAGTTTTGAAATGTGGGGCCAATCATATGTTTGCGAAAACTCCCGGTTTCCAAAAAAGCAGAGTGCTCACTATAATCAAATCCTCCCGGCCATACTTTATCTATTGCACTGAGGAATAAGATATTAAATGATGTTCCGTAACCCCAATAGCCATAACCTTCGGGATAAGCTCCGTCTGGTTTATAATCTTCTTTGGCCAATGGTATGGTTTCCAGTGCTCTTTCGATGGCCTCTTTAGCTATTTCCGGATAATAATCATAGACAGCCAAAGCTCCATAAGTCATCCCGGCATTGCACACCTGGTTCCAGTTATGGCTGGCTTCCAGAAACCAGTTATAATCGGGATCGAAGGAAGGTTCCAGGCCTTTTTCAAGTATTGCTTCACGAATAATCTGTCTGGATTCTTCAGAAAGCTGATCATGAAGCCAGTCATACCCTATGGCAAGGGCCATGGTCATTTCACCCACATCGAGAAAATGTGATGGATTCCAGTCACTGAAATTGGCCGCTGCCAACATCTCAT
>SLGL01000421.1 GCA_007123785.1 Balneolaceae bacterium | reverse complement strand
GCATTCATCTATAAAAACCGGGTTTTAGAATTTTATCCGGAGAGATCCTGGCTTCAGATTATTCTGGAAGGTGTACCGCCAAACACAAACGGTGTGGGAGCGAAAGTGGAAATGACAGCCGAAGGTAAATACTGGTACCTGGAGCAGATGCCGCAGCGAAGTTTTCAGTCTTCAATGGATCCGGTATTGCACGCAGGCTTTGGGGACGGTGTGGAAAAAATTGATACACTTCAGGTGGAATGGCCTGACGGACGCATTTCACTGCTTACGAATGTGAATACCCGCCAAAAAGTAACTATCAGCCAGCAGGATGCATCAAATGATGTAGAACCGGTAATTCTGAGCCCGGCAAAGAAAAAAAAGCTCCGGTCTTCTCAGATGCTTCAGGATGTTACAGATCAATCAGGGATTGATTGGACTCATATAGAATCTGACTTTAATGACTTTGATGTTTCACCTTTTTTATTTCACATGCGCTCAACTGAAGGTCCGCCGGTCTGTGTGACTGATGTAACAGGTAACGGGCTTGATGATATTTTTGCCGGAGGTGCTAAAGGGCAGCCCGGAGCTCTATTTATTCAATACGAAAGCGGAAGGTTTGAAAAAACAGAGCAGCCCGGTCTTGAAGCCGACGGGGAATCAGAGGATACCGTATGTCTGTTTGTCGATTTGAACAGAGATGGCACGCCGGAACTTTATGTTGGCAGCGGAAGCAGTGAATTTCAGGCAGGTAGCAGTGCACTGGCCGACCGGCTTTACCGGGTAACTTCCGGTTATCAATTTACTCGGCTGGAGGGGTCACTCCCCAGGCCTTCAGGCGGACATAAACCCACCGGAGCGGTTGTTGCTGCTGATATAGACGGTGACGGTTATCCAGAAATTTTTGTGGGTGAGCGAATGATGCCGGCAGGTATGGGTGCACAGCTTGGCTACGGAGTACCTGTTGGCGGATATATTTTGAAACATGCCGGTGCAGGGCAGTTTGAGGATGTAACCGATGACCTTGCACCTCAATTACGGCCCGGTCAGTTGAAAGCTGCCGGGATAACCAGTGCGGCCTGGGAAGATATGAACGGCAATGGAATGCCCGATTTAGTGGTTGCCGGGGAATGGATGCCCATCACAATTTTCTACAATCAGGACGGCCGTCTGGTGAAAAACGATGCTCCTGATAACGGCCTTTCGTATAAAAAAGGATGGTGGCAGAAGATCGCAGTATCGGATTTAAATGGAAACGGCAGGCCTGATATAGTGGGAGGAAATTTTGGACTGAATACTAACTTCCGGGCAGGCTTCGATGGGCCGCTTCAAATGTGGGCTGATGATTTTAACAGAAATGGAAGAGTGGAACAGATTTTTACTTCCTATAATCAAAATGAAGGGCCGTTTCCTTTGGCATTACGCCAGGATTTGTTGCAGCACTTTCCTCACATCAGCTCAGTCATACCCAGTTTTGAGGCGTATGCAGGCAAAACAATTCAGGAGATATTTCCAGCCGAACAGCTTGAACGAGCTGATCATTATTCCGTTACCGAATTGGCGAGTATTGTGGCCTGGAATGAAGGTGATGGTATCTTCCGCGTGGAGCAGCTTCCATTCAGAGCGCAATTAACCCCCATGCATGGTATTCTGCCATATGAGATAAATAGTGGAGAGTTACCGGTAATTTTGACAGCAGGAAATTTGGACAGGGTGCGGCCACAGGCAGGCCCCTATGATGCAGGCTACGGTGTGATGCTGAAAATGGAAAAATCGGAAGTATATCAGGATTTAGCGGCCGGGATCAGTGGTTTTTTCAGTGAAGGTGAAATTCGGTCGATCCAGTTGGTCAGAACGAATGAAGACCCGCTGATTATAGTTGGAAAAAATAATGATCGTTTGCAGTTATTCAGAAAAACTGGGGAATAAGCCGAGTTCGATTGAAATACGGATATCAGTCCTCAAAAATCGACTCTCGAACAGCACGAACCTCATCAACCGAAACGCTGTCTGCTGTTTCACCGAAATTTTGGCGGATAAATGTCGCAACTTCAGCCAGCTCTTCATCACTTAAGAAGCCGTGATTGGGCATAGGGATTTCATATCTTGGTGAATCAAGTCCATTGAGGATAACGGTGATAAGCGGCTCTTTGGGGCCATCTATCCATTGAGGGGCATAGATGGGGGGGAAACGCCCATCCACTCCTGCCCCGTCCATTTGATGGCAGGATGCACAATAGGTTTGATAGATCGCCTCACCTACAACCGGTGCATCGCGCTGAAGATTATCCTCTACTTTATCAGGGGTGCGAATATTGCTGGCTGAGTGCTTTTCCTCTTCCATCCGGACAAGTTCATTTTCGCCAAATTGGTTTCTGTCGCCTGTGAACATCACTCTCCAGATTCTTCCGATAACCGAATCAGAAACGTAAAGTGAACCGTCCGGCCCAATGGCCAGTCCCATCGGCCGGTGATGAGCATCACCGGTACTGACAATGGGGTCAACCACAGCAAATCCGTTTATAAATACATCCCAATCTTTCGAAAACTCTCCGTTTACATAAGGTACAAATGCTACAAAATAGCCTGCCTGAGGATAGGGATTACGGATGGTGGAGCCGTGAAACGCG
>SLGL01000294.1 GCA_007123785.1 Balneolaceae bacterium | reverse complement strand
GATTATGGAATCGATCATTCAGCAATTCGCTTTTTTTCAAAACATCCCCACAGGTGCAGCCTTGGGTTTGGTGATTTTTATTTTACTGTTGTTAGGGTACAGGGGAGCTCCGCTCTGGCTCTGGACGGTGACAGGTGTGGCCGCACTTATCGGGTTTGGATCGCCGGTATGGCTGCTGACGACATTTATTGTGGTGATGCTCGTATTTAACATCAAACCGGTTAGGAGAGTACTGGTTTCCGGTCCGATTATGAAACTGCTGGATGCAATGAAGATTCTTCCTGCCATCTCCGAAACAGAGCAGACAGCCATCGATGCGGGAACCGTTTGGGTAGAGGGTGAATTTTTTTCGGGAAAACCAGATCTGATACGGCTCAGTACAGAGACCTTTCCGGAATTGACGGAGAAAGAGAAAGCGTTTATGGATGGGCCGGTTGAGGAACTTTGCTCGATGGTTTCGGATTGGGAGCTGTTTCAACAGAAAGATTTTGATCAAAAAACATGGAATTATTTAAAAGAAAAGCGCTTTTTCGGGTTGATTATACCCGAGGAGTATGGCGGCTACGGTTTTTCAGCCAATGCCCATAGTGCAATTGTTGCAAAACTCGCATCCCGCTGTGGTCCGCTTGCAACCACAGTGATGGTTCCCAACTCACTCGGGCCAGCTGAACTGCTGATGCACTACGGTACCGAAGAACAGAAGACTTATTTTCTGCCGCGCCTGGCAAAAGGGGAGGAGATTCCCTGTTTTGCACTAACTGAGCCGAATGCCGGATCGGATGCCGGTGCGATGGAGAGTACGGGTGAAGTGTTCAGGGAAGAAGATGGCAACCTCTACATAAAACTGAATTGGGATAAGCGCTACATCACGCTTGCAGCAATTTCCACAGTTATCGGGCTTGCGTTTAAATTATATGATCCGGAGAATTTACTCGGCAAAGGAAAAGACCTTGGAATTACTGCGGCTTTGGTGCCAAGTGATACAAAAGGAGTTGAACTTGGCAAGCGGCACGATCCCCTGGGAATTCCCTTCTATAACTGCCCCACGAGAGGAAAAGATGTGGTTGTTCCGCTGGATGCAATTATCGGAGGAAAAGAAGGAGCCGGAAACGGTTGGCGGATGCTGATGGAATCGTTGGCAGTAGGTCGGGGAATTTCACTGCCTGCACAATCCATCGGCGGAGCGAGAACGGCAACCCGTGCAATAGGTGCATACGCAGCAATCCGTAAACAGTTTGGCCTTAATATTGGCAAGTTTGAAGGGATTGAAGAGCCGATGGCACGAATCGGCGGATACACCTATTTGATGGATGCCGCCAGGGGATATATTTGCGGTGCACTGGACAAAGGCGCCAAACCGGCTGTGGTAACGGCAATTGCCAAGTATAACTTTACCGAACTGGCCCGTGAAATTATAAATGATGCAATGGATATCACTGGGGGAGCGGGCATTTCACGCGGACCGAGAAATATTTTTGCACACAGCTATATCGCCACACCGATTGCCATTACCGTAGAAGGGGCAAACATCCTTACGCGCACTCTCATAATTTTCGGCCAGGGAGCAATCCGCAGCCATCCTTACGCTCTCAAAGAGATCCAGGCGCTGATGGAAAAAGATTTGAAGAAATTTGATGATAACTTCTGGAAGCATATCGGCCATGTTGGACAAAATAAAATCCGGGCCTTTCTGCTCAGTATCACACGCGGATGGTTGATTGAGTCACCGGTGACTGGACCCGCTGCAAAATATTACCGGAAACTTGGCTGGGCATCGGCTTCATTTGCATTTATGGCGGATATGGCTCTTGGATCATACGGCGGTGCTCTGAAGATGAAAGAGAAACTGGCCGGTCGTTACGCTGATATATTGAGCTGGATGTTACTCGCCGCGGCCACACTCAGACGATATGAAGCCGATGGCAAACAAGAAGAAGACCGTGACTATTTTGAATGGGCGATGGAGCACGCTTTTTACCGAATTCAGACAGCTTTTGATGAAATCTACTCCGAAATAGAAGTTCCAGGTTTAAGCTGGATGTTTCGCGGACCCATTGCAATATGGTCCCGAATCAACCGGGTCGGGCGGAAGCCATCGGACGAGCTGGGCCACCGGGTTGCCCAGGCCATGCAGCAGAGGGGAGAACAGCGTGACCGCATTACCCATAACATATACATCCCCGAGAGCCGGGAAGAAACACTCGGAAAATATGAGTATGCAATGGAACAGATAGAAACGTCGTTTCCGGTCTATAAAAAGCTTTATAAAGCAACAAAATCCGGCGACCTCAGGAAAGATCATGTTCTAAAACAGGTTGATCCGGCCGTTGAACAAGGTATTATCACGGAAGAGGAAGCCAGTCAGGTTCGAACTACAGAGAAAGCCCGGTTTGATGCAATTTTAGTAGATGAATTTACACTGGAAGAGTATGAAAAGGGTACAGCCTCAGCGCCACCAGCTGGTGGCCTTACGGATGTAAAGAGAGGAACAGCAGTGCTTTAAAGCATTTAAAAATAGACCTAATTCAATCCGCAGTACGATTTTCAAATGGATCAGTTTATAATTTTTGCAGGGTTTCTACTTCATCGGAAAAATAATACTTTTATCGCAGTTGGCTT
>SLGL01000240.1 GCA_007123785.1 Balneolaceae bacterium | reverse complement strand
GCTCTTTGGCAAAATCAAGTGCTTTCTGTATAGCAATCTCCGTTTTAGAGAGTTTGCTAAGGCTGCCTGAAATACCAGCAATTTGTATACTCATGCCGACTCATTATTTTCAGGCAATAACACCTGTTTTTTTGAAAGCTTGTTCAAAATCACCGATGATATCATCAATGTGTTCAATTCCTACAGATACCCGGATCAAATCTTCCTTCACACCGCTTGCCGCCTGTTCCACTTCATTCAGCTGCTGGTGAGTGGTGGAGGCCGGATGGATGACCAAAGTTTTGGCATCGCCCACATTCGCCAGGTGGCTCGAAAGTTCCACATTATCAATAAAGTTTCGGGCTGCATCATATCCGCCCTTCACTCCGAAAGTGAAAACAGAGCCAAAATGGCCGTTTCGTAAATACTTTTTGCCATTTTCATGGTGCGGATGATCAGGCAGGCCCGTGAAATCCACCCAGGTTACATGCTCGCTTTCTTTCAGCCAGTTGGCCAGTTTCAGGGCATTTTCATTATGGCGTTCAATTCTGAGTGAAAGTGTTTCCAGTCCCTGAAGCAGCAGGAAGCTGTTGAACGGTGACAATGCGGGGCCTATATCCCGAAGTCCGTCAACACGTGCCCGAATTGCGAAAGCGATGTTTCCGAAAGGCCCTTCATCTCCAAAAACTTCCCAGAAATTCAGTCCATGATAGGATGGAGAAGGGTCGGTAAAGAGCGGATACCTGCCGTTGCCCCAATTGAAATTACCAGCATCCACAATAACTCCGCCAATGCTGTTGCCGTGTCCGCCAATCCATTTTGTGGCAGACTGAACCACTACATTTGCTCCGTAATCAATGGGACGGACTACTGCACCGGCCGCTCCGAATGTGTTATCCACAACAAGAGCCACACCGTGTTTTTTTGCAACGGCCGAAATGCCTTCAAAATCAGGTACATTTCCGCGTGGATTACCGATCGATTCAACATAGAGAGCTTTGGTATTGTCATCAATAAGTTTTTCAAACGAATCGGGATCGTCATTATCGGTAAACTTTACATTTACTCCCAAACGCGGAAACGTTACTTTAAACTGGTTATAGGTTCCGCCGTAGAGATTTTGAGTGGAGACAATATTATCGCCCGCTTTGGCAAGTGTGGAAACAGCAAGAAACTGTGCTGCCTGCCCCGATGCCGTTGCTACAGCTGCAACCCCGCCTTCCAGAGCGGCTATCCGCTTCTCAAATACATCGGTGGTGGGGTTCATGATTCGTGTATAAATATTGCCAAAATCTTTTAATGCAAATAGTGTGGCAGCATGCTCAGTATCATCAAATTGATACGATGTGGTTTGATAAATAGGTACAGCTCTTGACCCAGTTGTAGGATCGGGTTCTTGCCCGGCGTGCAGCTGCAGGGTTTCGAACTTGTAGTTTTTTTCTTCTCCGTTTGTGCTCATGTTGGTATGGATTGATTAATTGATGGTTAAATTGCAAGTTGGTTGAAAAATTTCAGGCTCTTCCGATGGATTTTTTGAATCACGGATCAAAAACTGGTGGTCAACTTTTATGCAACGGTTCTGAATCATGAAAACCCCGGCCTGTTTTGCTCGTTCAGCTTGCTCGGGATGAGTACCAGTTCCAAGCTGTAACCAAATCGCTTTCGGATCTATTTCCAGGGCCTGATTCATTACCAGGTGAACATAATCAGGCTTAATAAAGACATCCACGGCATCCACTTGTTCAGGGATAGAAATAAGGTCGGGATAAGCTTTTTGTCCCAGTATTTCATCTGCTTCCGGATTTACGGGTATGATAGTGTATCCGGCATTTTGCAAATACCTGCCTACGTAATGGCTGTCTTTATGTTTATTTCGGGAAATACCCACGATTGCAATGGTTTTTATTTCTTTCAGTAAGTTTTCAATGTGGTCTGTCTCCTGAGACAATTCGGGAGTTGACCTCATTTTATTATCGTACCATGTATTAAAAGTTGTTCGCAATAGCTCAATAATTTATTTCTGAATTTCACTAATGTTTTTGTGAAACAAAAAAAGCCTCTTCCAAAAACCCCGTGGGAAAGATTTTCAGAAGAGGCTCTGTTTTTAGAACATTGCCTGTCCATCTCATCTTTCCCGATCCCGCAAATTTAAAATTGCCGGGATGGGCAGGATTTAGCACCTGACAACCCGGCATTTCTGACGGATCCGGTTGCTAAGGTTTCTCAGGGCCTGTCCCTCCACCTTTCTGGATAAGAGTTCATTTTTTTAAAGAACAAAAACCGAAAAGCCGGATAACAAAAAAGCCCTGCTGGAGACCAGAGGGCTTTGTAAAAATTCCTTGAAAATTAGTACACCCTCTGCATCATGCGCTGCAACGCATACACATCATACAGAGACAACAAGAAATATTTTTATCTGAACTTTTCATAGGGATAATGATACCACTCTTTATAGGAACCATGCAAGCATTTTTTAAAAAAATATGAAACCGCTATTCCAGATTAAGAAGTTTAAAATAATCAGCAGGGTAAACGCTTTTTTCTATAAACTCAAAAATAACAACACGAAAAGTCAGGCAGAGTATTTGAGAACCTGGATGAATCTGTTTCAGGTTATTCTGAATTCATTTAATATCTTAATCAAT
>SLGL01000253.1 GCA_007123785.1 Balneolaceae bacterium | reverse complement strand
TTCTTATGCTGACTATATTACCATAAATGATACTACTTTTGATTTTGAACTTGCCGACCTTGACCCTACTTCCAGAATGGACTGTATGAACGGCGACTGGGAAGAGTTTGGTTTCCGAAACCAGGGTCAATGTATTCGCTATATAAATACAGGCCAGGAGAGCAGATAGAACGATTCCTGCATTTGCCGTTTTTTTACTGATCTAAAAATAGATAGCCTTTACCTAATCGGTAAGGGCTATTTTTATTTTAAAAACCTGCCATTTGCACAGTATACCGGTTTTACGGTTTTTTTTAATGAGAGGAGAAAAAAAATCTCCTCTGGAGAGCAAACAGAGGTTTGTTCTTTGGAGCTGATGTGCAAGCATCCTTCCCACATCCCTAATCAACGCCCTTGGACACACCCCTCGTTCGACAAATCAGGCTCCGCCTTTTTGTCTTCACCTTTCCCCTCTCAAAGAGGGGATTTTATTGTCCATCCACATTGTATGTTTCGACTTCTGTTTACCTGTTTTATGAGCATTGCGAGTTATTTTCCGTTTTTTCATAAGTCACTCAAAAGTTAATCACAACTCCACTCATCGATATCCAATTCTTTTTTCTCTGTAAAATCCACCTCATCAAAGAAAGGTACGATTTCACCTTCGACAGGGTATCTTTCATAAAAAGAACCGTCCGCTCTTCTCACCCTCACTTTGTTTTTATCTTCAGTCTTTGAATGGATCCTCTCCCCGGATCGTTCACTTGCCCCTCCATATCGTTGCCGGACATGCTGTCGGACCTGTTCTTCGTCAACTTCTGCTTGCCCGTCTGTTTCGGAACGCAAGCTTGTAACATCAGAGCTGGAAGATTCATCTATCTGGCCTGAAATGCCAATATCGATACTCCACTGTTCAGTGTTTATAAATGCATTCATTTCACGATCTAAAGTCACTTCGATGAGCTCGGGTGGCTGCTGGGCATGCCAGGCTTCATGATACAGAGCTATTACGATTTCATTACAGGAAAGATTGCTTCGAAATCCGATTTCATTGTTGCCAGGCCAGTGATAGGCGCGCGGATGCATCGGATTATCAATCCATTCAGATCCATTCCACTCTTTTTGTGGAATTTCAAAATCATCGTACATATAAATAGTGAATCCAGGTAAAATATTTTCTACAATATGACTGTTCCAGGGACACATAATTTCCAATACACAGTCAACTGACCAGTCATCAGACAAATCCGCAGTAATTTCAAAGTTTGGAAAATAATCATCAATGGCTCTTATCGTAGCAAATCCCACCCTGCCATCAATGATTAATGGCGGGTGATCCGCTTGAAAATTTACTACAGTTTGTTCGGTTTCTGATCCGAAAATTCCATCTGCTCCATACTCCGGAAGTGAGTAGCCTAAATCAATCAACATTTGCTGAATTCGTCTGACTTCCGAACCCTGATCACCATATTCAATCACACTTTTGTTTTCAAAAACAGCCTGAAACCGTTTATTATTTTTCAGTCGTGGTGATTTTAAGGTTTTACTTTCATGAGGCTCATCCTGCTGGCCAATTTCCAGTTTGGGCTGAAGAGTGGCCGGGCCAAAGAAAGGCTCACTCTGATTTTTGTTTAAATCTGAAGAGTGAGTTTTTGCTCTGGTTTTCGAAGTTCGGGCTGGTGATTTCATCGGTTTCACAAACTTGCATTTGAATTGGAGTCAGATTCGAATTTCGAAATCTGAAAGCCTGATATGCGCTTAATCATTTTCAAATATGTTGAGAAAAGGTTCAAAAATCTTCTGAAATGATTCGCCATGAATCCAGCTTACTGCCAATAGTTTTATTCATTACTCGTACTTTCTCTATCCATTTTTCCATTGTCAGCACCTAAAAGCCCCCAAATGGACTGCTGATCCGAAGCAGGGCTAACGGGACAATCTCCGGCCCTGGGTGCAACTCCCAATCTTTTTGCATAATGATAAGCAGCGATTAAATACTTCATCCGGGTGTAACTATACTCACCTGTTGCAACTAATAGACGAGCAAATAGATAATGAGCTGCTGCAGCTAAATCTAAATTGCAACAATCCTCAAGTCTTCTTCTTCTAATTTCTCTATCTGCACTACTCACTATATCTACCGAAACTGGTTCATAAATAAATAACACAGGAAGAACTGAGGCCAACTCTGAATATACCTGACTGTCATTTATTTCACCCTGGGGACACTGTCCAAAATATTCATTGTATTCATCCAGGAGTTCGTTTTTTGGGAAATAAAAACCGGGCGGAGCAGTGTAATGTTCTCTTTGTTCTCGTCCTCTCGGTACATCGTCATCAGTATTATCGGTGCTGAAATTTCCCATATAGCGCTGGATTTTAGGATTTGATCCAGACAAATAATTTGCCTGCTGCACCGTATGCACCAGCTCATGAGCCATCAGTCGTTTTCCTTCGCCGGAATTGGGGTTGTACTGTCCCCGGTTAAAGAAAATATCACTGCCCGCTGTAAAGGCCCGTGCTCCCAGCTCATGGTTAAGCTGAATGGCCTTTGATCCGGTATGAACCCGAACCCCGCTGAAATCAGCCCCCATTTTGGCTTCCATTTCCTGCTGCGTTTTCTTCGGGAGTGTGTGACCGGAACCTTTTAGTGA
>SLGL01000461.1 GCA_007123785.1 Balneolaceae bacterium | reverse complement strand
TGACGGCCCCCGGTATCACGTGCTGGGCAATCACGACATGGACAGTATCTCCAAAGAGCAGTTTCAGTCGGTTGTTGAAAACAGCGGAATCGGGCAGGATGAAACCTGGTACTCGTTTGACTTGAACGGTCTTCATTTCGTAGTACTGGATGCCAACTTTACCGAAAATGGCACTCCCTACGATTCAGGCAATTTTCACTGGACCGATGCCAACATCCCCCAGGAACAACTGGACTGGCTCGATGCTGACCTCTCATCCAATACCAGCCCTGCGGTCATTTTCACCCACCAGCTCCTGGACGGTGATGACGATAGTCACTACATCCGCAATTCGGGTGAAGTACGCCGGGTTCTTGAAACCCATCCCGAGGTCTTTTTAGTATTTCAGGGACATCAGCACGCAGGCCAGTACAACTACATCAGCGGCATTCATTACTATACGCTGATCGCGATGGTGGAACAGTCCGGCGAAGAAAACAACTCCTACGCCATCGCCACTGTTTACGATGACAAGAGTGTGGAAATTACCGGTTTCCGAAGGGCTGTGAGTAAACAGATATAACCTCCTTATTCCAAAACCGGACAATCCATGCCCCGCCTGAACTCTTTCATCCGAACAGCACCTCTTTTCTGCTTCATGATGCTGGCTGCGCTGATGGTTCATGACAACTCCGGACTCCACGGTAATCCCGAACCGAATAACAGACTGCACGTTGTATTCAACCCGTATGAACAGGTGGACTGGAATTCCTTTTCACAACACAAGGCGGCACAGCATGTTCACACCCTTCAGAGTGACAGCTACCACATGCTCAGCGATGTGGTTCATGCCTACCGGGATGCCGGATTTACCATACTTGCCATTACCGACCATGACTGGAACTACCCGAATGCACGGGTCGGCTGGGGGCACGTGCCCGAAGAGGAGGCCAGCCCCTACCCTGACGATCCCAAACCGGATCATTTCCCTGCCAACACGACCTGGCCGTGGACCGATTACGGCGGCCCCGATCCAGCTGATGTGGGCTTGGTGGGGATTGAAACGACAGTTTTACTTTACAAAGTCTACACTCCGGCGTAATTTTTTTGAAGATGAGATGAATCTTTTCCCATCTATTGAAAGTATATTCATGGATCATGATGCTGGTGCTATCACCATTGAAACCAGTAATTATGACACAATCCACTGGATTTCCGCACCGAAATCAGCCGAACCGATCGACGACTACAAAACCAGTGATCAGCCCTGGCCATTGGGTAAAATTGTGCATGAAGGAGAGACTATACGTTATCGCGATGTTCAGGGAATTAATAATTACCTCCGTGCAGAAATTATCCGGAAGAAAGACGGTGAACTGTATCGCACTTTTACAAATCCATTCGGCTTGACAAATATTGACTAAAAAAAATTATTCAAAAAAAAGCCCTGATTTTCACCAGGGCTTTTGTGATTATTCGTTTTCTTCTTGTGAGGGTTGATCCGCTCCAAGTGTTTCGAACACTTTTTGGATATCCTCGTCCTGTTCGTCGAAATCTGCTTTGGAACCAACGATGAGTTCGTCGTATTGAAGCAGTCCTGTACCGGCAGGTACCTTGTGGCCTACAATCACATTCTCTTTCAGGCCGCGCAGGTGATCTTTCTTAGCCTCAATGGAAGCCTGAGTAAGCACCTTCGTGGTTTCCTGGAATGATGCTGCAGACAACCAGCTTTCAGTTGAAAGAGAAGCTCTTGTAATACCCAACAGAATCGGTTTCGAAATAGCCGGTTCAGCTTCGCGGGTATGAAGTTCTTCCTTACCTTCTTTAATCAGCTCATTATTATGTTCGCGAACCTGCCGTCTGTCAAGCAGAGCTCCGCGCTTGAGCTCGCTTCCACCGGGATCGGTTACCACAAACTTTCCAAATAGCTCATCATTCACATTGTTGAGCTCAAACCGGTCAACTCTGTCTCCTTCAAGGAACATGGTGTCGCCCGGATCGGTCACTTCTACCTTCTGCATCATGGTGCGCACAATGACTTCAATGTGCTTGTCATTGATTTTCACACCCTGCAGACGGTAAACCTCCTGAATTTCATTCACAAGGTAAGACTGTACAGCAAATGGTCCCAGTATATTCAAAATCTCCTGGGCCGGGATGGTTCCGTCAGACAGGGCCTGTCCTGCTTTCACAAAGTCGTTTTCCTGCACAAGAATGTGCTTGGATAAAGAGATCAGATATCGCTTCTCTTCTGTTCCGTCTTTACTTTCCACAATCACTTCCTGGGAACCGCGCTTACGGCCGCCCATTTTCACGATACCGTCAATCTCGGATACGGCGGCAGGATCGCTTGGAGACCGGGCTTCAAAAAGCTCGGTTACCCTTGGCAGACCTGCGGTAATATCTTTCGATTTGGATGCGGCTCTCGGAATTTTAGCGAGCACCTGTCCGGCCTGTACCTTCTCACCGTCTTCAACAACAATGTGGGTTTCTACCGGCAGCGTATTTTCGCGGATTCGATCGTCGTTACCTTTAACGACAAGCGTAGGCACCAGCGAACGGTCTCTGGAATCGATAATCACTTTTTCGCGGTGACCGGTTTGTGCATCGGTATCCGCGGTATAGGTAATCTCTTCGATGATATCTTTGTACTCTACGGTACCATCAAGCTCACTGAAAATCAGAGCGTTGTACGGATCCCACTTACAGAGTGGCATTCCTTTAGGCACTTTGTCGCCTTCTTCAATCAGCATTTCGGAGCCGTAAGGTACGTTGTAAGTGTTCAGGATTTTGCCATCTTCACCCACAATCTTCATCTCACCGGCACGGCTTAATACTACATTGTGAATCTCTTCACCGTCGTCAAACTCAACTACCCGGATGTTTTCAAATTCAATCTTGCCATCGAATTTGGCTTTGTGTTGCGAGTCGGACTCCAGACGTGATGCCGTACCACCGACGTGGAAGGTACGAAGCGTAAGCTGTGTACCTGGCTCACCAATAGACTGTGCAGCAATTACACCTACAGCTTCACCTACTTCAACAAGAGTGTTTCGGGCCATATCACGGCCGTAGCACTTGGCACATACACCGCGTTCGGTTTCACAGGTAAGTACTGAGCGGATCTCAACCTCTTCGATAGAAGTTTCAGCGATCTTCTTGGCGATTTTTTCTGTGATCAGCTGATTGGAGTCACAGATATGATCGTCCGTAATCGGATCTTTGATTTCGTGCATCGACACACGCCCAATAACCCTGTTTTCCAGGCTTTCGATAATGTCTTCATTATCTTTCAGCGCCTGCATCTTAATACCTCGCAGTGTTCCGCAGTCTGTTTCGTTAATGATAATGTCCTGCGAAACATCCACCAAACGTCGGGTAAGGTAACCGGCATCGGCCGTTTTAAGGGCTGTATCAGCCAGACCTTTACGAGCACCGTGAGTAGATATAAAGTACTCAAGTACGGTAAGCCCTTCACGGAAACTCGACAGAATCGGGTTTTCGATCACTTCGTTACCCTGTTGCATCGAGCTTTTTTGTGGTTTGGCCATCAGGCCTCGCATACCACCAAGCTGACGTATCTGTTCTTTAGAACCCCGTGCACCCGAATCGGCCATCATGAAAATCGAGTTAAAGCCGTCAATATCATCAGCCAGGCTTTGGAACAGGGTCTCCGAAACACGGTTGGTAGTACTGGTCCACTTGTCAATCACCTGGTTGTATCGCTCATTATCTGTGATGAAACCCATTTCGTAACGATCCTGGATTTCACTCACTTCACTCTGAGCTTTATCAATCAGATCCTGCTTCAATTGCGGAATAATGATGTCCTCAAGACTAAATGAAAGTCCACCTCTGGTAGCTCTTTCAAAGCCCATTGTTTTCATTTTATCAAGAAATTCGGCTGTCCTGGAAGTACCCGCCACACCGTGAATTTCACCAATGAGAACACGTAACTCTTTCTTGCCAAGTGTTTTGTTCACAAAATCAATTCCTTCCGGAACAATTCCATTGAACAATACACGACCGGTTGTAGTCTTAATAATTTCGTACTCTTTTTCACCATTTTCATTGGTTTTGGGAATACGAACATTGATTTTCGCATGAACTTCAATTTTGTCCTGATCGTAAGCTACAACAACTTCATCGGTGCTGGAAAAAGTTTTTCCTTCACCTCGCTTACCTGTCCCCATTTTTGTGAGGTAGTAAATTCCCAACACCATATCCTGTGAAGGAACTGCAATCGGGCCTCCACTTGCCGGGCTGAGAATGTTGTGTGAACCGAGCATAAGGATCGATGCTTCAAGAACTGCATCGTGGCTCAGAGGCAGGTGAACCGCCATCTGGTCACCATCGAAGTCAGCGTTAAACGCTGTACATGAAAGCGGATGGAGCCGGATTGCCTTCTCCTCAATCAGTACCGGCTGATATGCCTGAATACCAAGACGGTGAAGTGTCGGTGCCCGGTTTAACAGAACAGGATGCCCGTCAATCACATTTTCAAGAACCTCCCATACCACCTGGTCCCGGCGGTCAACTACCTTTTTGGCACTTTTAACCGTCTTCACATAACCGCGCTCAATCAGACGCCGGATTACAAAAGGCTTGTATAGCTCTATAGCCATTTCCTTCGGAAGGCCGCATTCGTGCATTTTCAGTTCTGGACCTACCACAATTACAGAACGTCCGGAGTAATCAACCCTCTTCCCAAGAAGGTTTTGACGAAAACGACCGCTTTTACCCTTCAGCATATCGCTGAGAGATTTCAGGGGCCGGTTGTTGTTGCGAACTGCATTTGATTTTCTTGAGTTGTCGTAAAGTGAATCAACAGCTTCCTGCAGCATGCGCTTCTCATTTCTTAGAATCACATCGGGTGCCTTGATATCAATCAACCGCTTCAATCGGTTATTACGAATAATTACACGACGGTAGAGATCGTTCAGGTCGGATGTTGCAAACCTTCCTCCTTCAAGAGGTACAAGCGGGCGTAACTCCGGTGGTATAACCGGTATTACACTCTGAACCATCCAGTCGGGATGATTTTCGGTATGCTTGTTGGCAGCTCTGAACGACTCTATTACCTGAAGGCGCTTCAGCTTCTTCTTCTTGCGCATTTGCGAGGTTTCATTTTTCACCTCATCGCGAAGAGTATATGCCAAACCGTCCAGATCCATATTGGTCAGCAGTGCCTGGATAGCCTCGGCACCATCTTTTACAATAAATTTATCCTCATCGTCATTCTCCAGTTCATTATGATCTTCAGGAAGCTGATCAAGAATATCGAATTTTTCCTCTTCGGAAATCATGTCGCCGCGCTTGTACCCAAGATCGCGGGCAAGCCCCGGATTAATCACCACAAACGTCTCGTAATAAACGATTCGTTCGAGGTTTTTTGATGAGTATCCAAGTAAGTAAGCTATTTTGCTTGGTAGTGATTTGAAATACCAGATATGTACTATAGGTACAGTAAGGGTAATGTGCCCCATGCGCTCTCTTCGAACGGCTTTTCTGGTTACTTCAACACCGCATCTGTCACAGATAATCCCTTTGTAACGGATGCGTTTGTATTTTCCACAGTGGCATTCATAATCTTTTACCGGGCCAAAGATCTTTTCACAGAAAAGACCATCCATTTCCGGTTTGAATGTTCTGTAATTGATCGTTTCCGGTGTAAGAACTTCTCCATGCGAACGGGATAAAATCGTTTCGGCCGAAGCCAAAGAAATCCCTATGTTAGAAAAGTCTTTTGTAACAGTTAATGTGTTTGTTGCAGGCAAAGGAAGACCTCCGTTTTTTTTGATTTAATTAACAGAACAAACGTTAGTCAATATGGATTTCGAGACCGAGACCCATTAATTCACGTAATAAAACTTTGAACGATTCGGGTATATCGCCTTCGGGCAGGTTCTCCCCTTTCACGATGGCTTCATATACTTTGGATCGTCCTTTCACATCATCACTTTTTACAGTGAGCATTTCCTTGAGAATATTTGCAGCTCCGTAAGCATAGAGTGCCCAAACTTCCATCTCTCCAAGACGCTGGCCGCCAAATTGTGCTTTACCACCAAGTGGCTGCTGCGTAATGAGTGAGTAGGGGCCGATAGAACGTGCGTGCATCTTATCTTCAACCAGGTGATTCAGTTTTAACATGTACATATAACCAACCGTGGTTTTCTGATCCAGTTTTTGCCCGGAATGTCCGTCGTAAAGGTAAACGCGGCCATCTTCCGGCAAACCGGCTTTTTTCAGCTCTTCCTGAACCTGTTCATACGAAGCACCATCAAAAATCGGCGATGCATATTTAACGCCAAGTTTTGATCCGGCCCATCCAAGAATGGTTTCATAAATTTGGCCGAGGTTCATACGCGAAGGCACGCCCAGCGGGTTCAGAACGATATCTACAGGAGTTCCGTCTTCCATAAACGGCATATCTTCTACAGGAACAACCTTGGCTATTACACCTTTATTCCCATGACGTCCGGCCATCTTGTCGCCCACTTGCATCTTACGCTTCTTGGCAACATAAACTTTTGCCTTCTGGATAATTCCGGGAGGCAGTTCGTCTCCAACCTGAATCTGATACTTGCGCCTTTTGGCTTCTGTATCGATTTCACGACGAAGATCACGATAATTTTTAAAGAGCAGGCGAACATGCATCACAAGCTCTTCGTCCGTTGCCCAATCAATATTTTCGTTAATGTTGACGGGATCAAGTTCTTCAAATACAGACTTTTTGTATTTCTCACCCTTTGGAATCAGTTCCACGCTGGCATAATTGTACACGCCGGGAGAGGTTTTATCCCTCAGCAGACTGTACATTTTATCGGCCCATTTGGAGTTGAGTTCAGACAGCTTCTGAGTATAACGCTCATTTTCCTGCTCAACCATTTTCTTCTCTTCTTTGCGTGAAATCTGCTCATCACGCTTACGACTGAACAGTTTCGTGTTGATCACAACCCCTGAAACACCCGGAGGTGTTTTCAGCGATGCATCCTTCACATCACCCGCTTTGTCACCGAAAATTGCACGAAGGAGTTTCTCTTCTGGTGTAGGATCAGTTTCACCTTTTGGTGTAATTTTACCTACAAGAATATCACCATGGTTAACTTTCGCACCCACACGGATAATACCTCGTTCATCAAGGTTTCGGGTAGCTTCCTCACTAACGTTTGGAATTTCACGGGTTAACTCCTCTTCACCACGCTTGGTATCACGAACTTGCTGTTCGAATTCGGTAATATGGATTGAGGTATAAACATCATCCTGAACGATGCGCTCGCTGATCACAATCGCATCTTCAAAGTTATACCCTCTCCATGGCATGAAAGCAACGAGAAGGTTACGTCCGAGAGCCAGTTCGCCTTTTTCGGTAGAACAACCATCAGCAATAGGCTGATTTTCTTTTACTTTGTCGCCTACACTTACTATCGGGCGTTGGTTAACGGTCGTATCCTGGTTGCTGCGTTCAAATTTTTGAAGTTTATAGCTTTTGACTCCATTATCGAAGAAGCAATTTTGTTCCAGTTCGGTACGGTGGTATTTCACGCGGATTTCATTACCGCTCACGTAAACCACTTCCCCGTCACCTTCGGCAGAAATAATCGCCCTTGAGTCTTTTGCTGCTCGCTGCTCAAGACCGGTTCCTACAATCGGTGATTCCGGACGTAATAAAGGTACTGCCTGGCGTTGCATGTTTGATCCCATCAGTGCACGGTTTGCATCATCATGCTCAATAAACGGAATCAGTGCGGCTGCAAGCGATGTAATCTGGTTAGCCGAAACATCCATAAACTCAACTTGTTCCGGTTTGGCAAGACCCACATTGCTGTCTCTGAATCGAGAGAAGATCGCTTCGTTTTCAAAAGTATTCTTTTCCGTCAAAGGTGCATTTGCCTGGGCAATCACGGTTTCATCTTCCTGTTCAGCAGCCAGATATTGAACCTCGTTTGTAACCGTACCTTCTTTCACTTTTCGGTAAGGCGTTTCGATAAATCCGAAATCATTCACTTTGGCGTGAACACATAGCGAAGTAATCAAACCGATGTTTGGACCTTCCGGTGTTTCAATCGGACAGAGGCGGCCGTAATGAGTATAGTGAACATCACGAACTTCAAATCCGGCACGTTCTCGTGTCAAACCACCGGGACCCAATGCTGACATTCGCCGCTTGTGAGTCAGCTCAGCAACCGGATTGGTTTGATCCATAAATTGCGAAAGCTGATTGGTACCGAAGAAGCTGTTGATTACACTTGAAATGGTTCTTGCATTCACAAGATCCTGAGGTGTAAGCTGTTCGGCATCGCGGGAATTCATTCTTTCCCGGATCGTTCGCGCCATACGTGCCAGTCCGATGGCGAACTGCTGCCCCAGCTGTTCGCCCACGGTTCGCACACGTCGGTTGCTCAGGTGATCAATATCATCCACCTGTGATTTCATTTCTTTAAGCCGGATAACCTCTTTGATAATCGCAACTACATCTTCTTTTGTGAGATATTGGATTTCGGGATCCACATCCACTTTCAGGCGCTTGTTAAGCCGGTAACGGCCTACTTCACCCAAATCATATTTTTTATCACTGAAGAATAACCTCTCCAAAACCTGTCTCGCTGTTTCCGGGTCGGGCATCTCACCGGTTCGGATCTGCTGATAAACCTCGGAAAGTGCAGTCACATCGTTATGAGATGGATCTTTCCTGAGGGTATTCATGATTACAGAGCGCTCAGATTCTTCGATGCCGATTTTCTGTACCAGCACTTTTTTCAAATCGGCTTCTTTCAAGATTCCAAAATCGTCCTCGGTTAATTCGTGATCTCTTTCAAGAAGAACTTTTCTGTTTGTAGCTTCGGTTATCTCACCGGTTTCATCATCTACTACTTCTTCGTTAACTTCAACAATGATATCGGTAGCCAAACGCTTTCCTGCCAGTTTATCATTGTATGTTTTTTTACCACCGAAAGAAATTTCTTCAGAAAGTTCAAAGAGATTCAGAATATCAAAATCTGTTGAAAAACCGAGTGCTCTAAGCAGAGTCGTGGCCGGAATTTTCTTTTTTCTGTCGATATACGCCCAGAGTACATCACGTATGTCATTGGTAAACTCAATCCAGGATCCCTTGAAAGGAATTACCCGGGCTGAATAAAGCTGTGTTCCGTTCGGGTGGATATTCTGGCCGAAAAACACGCCTGGAGAGCGGTGTAACTGACTAACAATGACGCGTTCAGCACCGTTAATGATAAACGTACCACGTTCAGTCATCCAGGGTAAATCGCCCAAAAACACTTCCTGTTCGATCGTTTCGGATGCCTCATCGGTACTGTCGACAGAAGATAGCCTTAGCCTTGCCTTAAGTGGCACAGCGTAAGTAAGTCCTCTTTCCTGACATTCCCTGATATTGTATTTCGGAGTATCTACAGCATAATAGATAAACTCGAGAATATGAGTTTCTCTGGAATCCTGAATCGGAAAGTTCTCATTAAAAATTCTTTGTAACCCCTGGTCAACACGATCATTTGGTGCAACATCAAGCTGGGCAAAGTTGTTGAATGATTCGAGCTGTATATCTAAAAAATCGGGGTAATCTATTACATTTTTAATTCTGCCGAATGAAAGGCGGTCGGTAAACGGGATTTTCTCCATAGTTGTACTCAAAAGGAAGTTCTCCTTTAATTAAAAAAATGTGTCAAAATGTGAGTTCTCTTTTGTTTAGTTCACTGCTCCTGGAACAAGATATCCCTCACATGGAAATAAGATGCCAAAAGCCGGCACCCCGATAAGTCGGGGTGCCGGCTATGGCAACATAATACTGCAAGTAAAACTGCAACTTACTTCAGTTCGATCTCAGCGCCGGCATCTTCGAGTCGATTTTTCAGCTCTTCAGCTTCATCTTTCGATACAGCCTCTTTAACAGCATTTGGAGCGCCGTCTACAAGCTCTTTTGCCTCTTTAAGGCCAAGGCCTGTAATTGCACGAACTTCTTTAATCACGGCAATTTTCTTGGCGCCGGCAGATTTAAGAATAACATCAAATTCGTCCTTCTCTTCTTCTGCACCTGCATCGCCGCCAGCTGCCGGTCCTGCTACTGCGACTGCAGCTGCAGCTGGTTTAATGTCGTATTCTTCTTCGAGAACTTTTGCAAGTTCGTTTGCTTCTTTAATTGTTAGGTTAACGAGTTGTTCTGCGAGTTCTTTAACGTCAGCCATTTTTATTATTCTCCGTTGGTCAGTTTAATTTAAAAAG
>SLGL01000410.1 GCA_007123785.1 Balneolaceae bacterium | reverse complement strand
GGGACGTAGTACTCACCAGAGGTGTGCTGGGTCAGGGCGCTTCCGTCAGGGTTGACAGTATAGATGTGATTCCAGCCGCTCTGTTCCGATAAAAAAAGTATCTGGCCCTTTGTCGGGGCAAAAGCAGCGTAGGTATGATGGAGCCAACCTTCGGTGGAATCCTCAAAAACGACAGTTTGCGATTTCTCCTGAAGGTCGTGAACAATCAGTTTGCGATGTTTGAGGGCCGGGTCCATGTAGTCGATTGCCACGTGCCGGCCGCTGCCGGAGGTGATGACTGATGAGCGGTGAAAGCCGGCAGCCAGAGTATCGAGTGCGGTAGTATCGGGCGAGGCTGCATAGACGTTTACCTGCGGAATACCTCTTGTGGTTTCGCCGGGAATCACAAATTCATCCACATATTCGGGAAAATAGATCGTCAGTGATTCAGAATGATCACTCTGGCTGATGATGAGGCGGTCATTTCCTGCCCAGCCGTTGATAGTGAAATCGGGAGCATCTTCGTTTTTTTTGGTTACCTGGATGATGCCCGGGTGGTTCACATCAGTAATCCATATATCTCCGGCGCGTACGAATGCCAGCTTTTCGCTGTCGGGCGACCATCGAAGGGAGAATTCGGTTTCCTGAGTGGAGACAATTTTCTGTTCATCTGATCCATCTGTATTGGCAATAAAAATGCTTCCGTCGTCGGTGAAGGCGATCCGGTTTCCATCGGGGGAGTGCAGAGGCCGGGGTGTATCATCATCTTCATCCGCAAAATCGAAACGGCCATCCAGGTCTACCGAGTAGATACCGGTTTCGTAGTATGAAGAATCATTCCAGCTGAAAAATATTCTGGACTGATCACCTGAATAAAAACTGAATGAGGGACGAATGCCCGGGATCACCGGTTCATGAAAAATTTCTTTGAGAATAAGATTTTCGGGTACATACTGAGATAGGGATACTCCGGGACGAAGCAAGATAAACAACAGGATACAGGAAACCAGTCTGGTCATAAATTGTCTTCTTTTTATGAGTATAAGTGTGAGGAATGTAACTATAACGATTGCTCAGCAGCAAGTTAAGGATTCGGATTACAAATTACTGAAAGTGATATCTGCTGCCAAATAAAGGAACCTTATTGTTAAAGGGTGGCGATGAAAATACAAAAACGGAGTGTTATTTTGAATCAAATCCCATGAAAGCTTTTTTGCGGTGCCGAAAGAACCCTTATATTTTTGCTGCAAATCACAAATTCTGAAAATGTTGTATTCTGGCAGTTGATTGATGATTGATAAAAGCTACATCTCCGAGATACTTCAAAAACTCGTTCAAATAAACTCGGTCAATCCGGGACTTGAAGAGGGTGGAGGCGGTGAAGAGGAGATCGGGCGTTACATTTACAGCCTTCTTTGTGAGATGAATGTAGACGCTGAGTTAGATGAAATTGCTCCCGGCCGGTTCAACATAACCGGTACGATAAAAGGGGACAGCTCTGTTCCTTCACTTATGCTGAATGCTCACATGGACACCGTAGGCGTGAAAGGAATGGAAGATCCTTTTTCCGGAAGAATCAGGGATGGCAAACTCTTTGGACGGGGATCTTACGACATGAAAGGGAGTATCGCAGCGATACTGGCTGCGGCTAAATCAATTAAAGAAAGAAAATTGCCATTGACAGGGAATCTCGTACTCTCCTTTGTTGCTGATGAAGAGTATGAAAGCGTAGGGGCTAAGGCATTGGTCAAAAAAATGAAAACCGACTGTGCCATCGTCACAGAACCGACAGACCTGAAATTGTGCACGGCTCACCGCGGTTTTGGTATTTGGAAAATAATGGTGAAAGGGAAAACAGCCCACGGCGGCAACCACCACCTCGGGGTTGATGCGAACATGCACGCGGGTCTTTTGATGGCTGAATTTCACAAACTTTCTCAAAAACTGCCTGATGAGCGAAAACACCCGCTTTGCGGTGAAGCTTCTCTTCATATTCCGATGGTAGAAGGCGGGAGAAGCCTCTTTATTTATTCAGATGACTGCACTCTCCATTTGGAGAGGCGAACTCTGCCCGGAGAAACCAAGGAATTAATTGAATCGGAAATTAGAGAAATCGTGCATCGGCTGGAGAATAATCATCCCGGGTTTCGTGCAGAAATTGAATCGGTTATCTGGCGCAGCCCATATGAGATTGATGCCTCCAGGCCCATTGTAAAGGAGGCATCAAAAGCTGTGCAAACTGTAACAGGTAAAGAACCAGAA
Source organism: Balneolaceae bacterium (assembly GCA_007123785.1). GTDB lineage: Bacteria > Bacteroidota > Rhodothermia > Balneolales > Balneolaceae > Rhodohalobacter. Next base: position 395 of record SLGL01000410.1, on the reverse strand, counting down.
CTCATCGGGCATAACTGGTGGGAAGATTCTGCCATTTTTGGTGAGGCTGGAATCGAAACCGTAATTCTTGGCCACAAAGGAGGTGGGATCCATGAAGATGTGGAGTGGGTGGAGATCGAATCGGTTGTAGAGCTAGCGAAGGTATTTAATGAGCTTGCTGAGCTGTAAGGGAAATCATTTGAAAAATGGGGTAACTGCTGAAAACCAAATAACCTAAGTTCGATTGTTCATTCATGAATGTAAAAGTCCCCTAACCCGCATTTCTCACACTAAAATTATTTGAAAACGAAATGCACTTAAATTGTTATCAACTTATAATTCAATATAAACTTTTTTTAAAAAACACCCTGTCAAACGCTGCGAAATTTAACCGTGAGCTGCGTTGTCCCAAAAAT
>SLGL01000307.1 GCA_007123785.1 Balneolaceae bacterium | reverse complement strand
TTACCGCATCGCGGCCGGGATGACCGAAACGATTTTGAAACGCAAGTGAAGCAACCGAGATCTCCGGTTCAACATACTGCATAAAAAGTTCGGTTGAGCTGGTATTACTTGCGTGATGGCCAACTTTGTAGAAATGGGAGCCCAGAAAATCACCATAGCGGTCAGCCATCTGGCGTTCCTGTCTAACCTCGGCATCTCCACTGAAGAGAAAATGCTTCTGACCATATACAAGTTTCAGAGAGAGGGAATGATTATTAGGGTTGGGGTCTCTGCGAGTATCTGCCTCCGGCCCGATTACAAAAATACGAATTGCCGGATCAATCCCGATCATATCTCCGGCCACAGGATATTTAACAGGCACGGAATATTCTTCAGACAGTTCCATATAGCGGGCATAAATTGCAGAGTCGTAGTCGTAATCACTCTGGTAGATTACGTCGATGTCGATAGATTCAATTAGGTCGGGCATTCCGCCGATGTGGTCAGCATGGGGATGTGAGAGAAAAACTGCATCCAGCCGGTTGATACCCAAGTGTTCGAAGTAAGGAATAAGTACCTCTCGGCCGCTGTTATTCATTGGAGACCATCGGCCCGCATCAATCAGCAGATGCTTACCTCCGGGTGTTTGAACATGAATGGCATCGCCCTGTCCAACATCCAGAACAGTGATCTCCAGCTTTTTATATTCGGGATGATGAATAATCCGCTCTGCGATCAAAAAATTCAGGGACAAGAGCAATCCGATTAACATTTTCCAGCGGTATGTTGGGATCCGAATCGAGGCGATAAAGAAAATCGCAAAAATCCAGACCAAAAAAAGCGGAAGTGTTGCCTGTTCCACAGTGATGTAGCTATATGCCTGCCCTCCCAGTGCGGATGCCACGGAATGAATCCAGTCGAGAGAAAACTGAACCGGAACCGCACCTGCATGAAACATTGCCGGTAGCAGCGGACTGAGCAAAACAAAGAGTAGGCCGACTGGTACTGTAAAAGATAAAATAGGTACAACCAGTGCATTGGCCGCGGGGCCGATGATAGAAAACTCACCAAAATAAGCCACAAGGATTGGGAACAGCCCGGCCTGAACTACAATGGAGACAAGAATAATGCTGATGAAACCACCGATAAAACCGTAGCGATATTTCTGAGGAATAAGGCGCTGCGCTTCAGGCATCAGCAGCAGAATGATGAATACAGCAGAAAATGAGAGCTGGAACCCTACATCAAACAACTGTTGTGGCTGGATCATCAAAATGATAATTGCAGCCACAGCGGTCAGATTTACAGAGTTTCTGATTTTGTGAAAAAGTTTTCCATAGCACAGGAGCCAAGCCATCAGCGAGGCCCGGCTTACAGAAGGACTGAACCCGGTAATTCCTGCATACCCCAGCAGCAGTGTGGTGAGTAGTATCAAACCCAGCCACTTGCCTGTTTTTGATCCCCAAAGATAAGGAATCAGAAGCCAGAAAGGTGCAACGATAAATCCAACGTGCAATCCCGATACGGCCATAATATGAGACAGCCCCGATCTTGCAAATTCCTGCCGGGTATCGGGAGCCAGATCTTCTTTATAGCCCAAAAGCAGCGCTTTGGCAAGATGGGCGTGATCATTTTCGAAAAGAGTATCGGCATTGCGCTGAACGGCTTCCCTTGCGGGTGCCCAGCTCAGAAAGTTTCGGGCTGGTGTGTGTTCAGTCAGTTCCAGCAACTCTCCGTGTGCAGAAAAACCGTGGTCGAGAAGCCAGCCTCCGTAATCAAATTCGTGAGGATTTCGCTGATCCGGAAAGCTGTAAAATCGAATTTCTCCCTGTATTTTACTTCCCTGCTGAACAGACGGGGGCGAACTTTCCGACCCATACAACCGGATGTTCCAGTTTTCCATCCAGTCCACACCATCATAAAAACGAATTTCTGTAACTTTCACTTCATAAACATTCCGCCCTGTTCCGCTTCTGCCGGTTCCGGTTACAAGGCCGCTGATTTCAGCATTTTCCCACTCATAAAGTGATAGAAGTTCTGCCTTTATCACATTATGCCTGTCCCCTTCCGCTAATACAGAAAAGAGTGCTGCAGAAGCTGAAAAGATCATAAAAAAGTAAAACAGAACTGAAATCCTGCCTGCTGTAAGCGGTCTCCATCGCCGGAAAAAAAATTCAGAACAGAACCAAAGAAGTGTAAATGAAATATAAATAAACAAAGTGTTTTGCACAGATATCGAAAAATAATGAGCTGATGTAATTCCAGTCATCATAAGCAGCATTAGTCGCACAGCCGGATACGCTGCAAAAGGAATTTGATATGTTTGGTCACCTCTCATATTCGTATGAACCGACATGGGCCAATTCCTTACAGTTTTTTTAAACTTTTTTGCGGGAATGATGAAAATGAAGGGTGATATAATTATGTTGAGAATTTCAACATACTGATCGATTTCTGATGAAAGATATAATCCCAGCCGTAATACGCAGAGTTGGCCTGCCGGCTGTTTTTCTGATTTTAATTACGGCTGATGGCAGCCGGTGTCAATCTTTGGGAGTATCTCCGTACAGTTTTAAAGCGATTGGAGGGGTTCAGGCTACATCCGAGCTTTACTTTCAGTATGAGTGGGTTGGCGTTCACTACTTTCATGCATGGGATAATGAGAAATTTATAACCGAAGAAGATCAGATCATCACGCAAAAAAGTTCTTCTCTGGCCTTATCGGTCTCTCCGTTGCAGACCACTCATTTTAATGCCGGTGTGATCTATTTTAAGAACAAGTTTCCCGTTACCGTCGGGAACCGGCTCCACTTTATGCTCTCTCTCTCTCTTCCCCTGGACCGTATTACGATATCTTATAAACATATCAGTAACGGATTCGGCCTTATTTATGAAATGAACCCTGGGCTGGATACGATTTCAGTTCAGTTTAACTTTTGAGTCTGATCGGAAATTCATGACAGTGTAAAAATTAAAAAAACCCTGCCTGCCTGGTAAACCGGGTTTCAAAAACAGTTCGATAAAAAAATCAGAGATTAATCTTCAATCTCAAAATCATCCTGCTGGGGAACGGCTGATTCGGTTTGAGACGGAGCAGAAAAATCCTGCTGTTCAATAGGTTCTCCACCCATACCACTCTGCTGGATGGTGCTTTGTGCAGCGTCTCCGCGGTCAATGGCAAAATTAGCCAGCACACTTAGCCCTAAAAACAGGGCAGCGAGAATTGAAGTTGTTTTTGAAAGCAAGTCGGCAGTTCTTCGTGCTCCCATTGATGCACCGCCTGCCATTCCGGCTGCAAGTCCGCCCGACAATCCCTCCTTCTGTCCTGGCTGAAGTAAAACCACAATAATGAGCAGAATGCAAATCAATGTGATTAATGATATAATAATTGCGTAAAGCATAAAATTTGTTTATTCAGTTTATTGCAAAGAGTCTAAAAATATCACTATTTATACTTTTAAAAAAGTGCTATCCAATATAACGCAATATCCCGGAAATATTGCGGCTATTTACCCGAAAAACAACCCGGACCCTCATGGATGAAAATAATGCAGAACCATTTGAAGAGCTGCTGAGCGAGACTTACCTCGATTACACCAATCTGATTGAAAGTGTGGCAATCATTGTGATTCTGGTCGCCATCCATTTTATTGTAAAACGCATTATACGGAGACAGATAGAAGATGAAACGGTCCGCTACAAATGGAAGAAAAACCTGGCCTATTTTCTCAGTTTTCTGGGCTTTATTCTGATTGGGCGAGTCTGGTTTCAAGGCATGGGTTCTGTGGCAACATTTCTGGGTCTATTGTCGGCAGGCCTTGCTATAGCCCTGCGCGATCCTGTAACGGATATGGCCGGCTGGCTATTTATTATCTGGCGCAAACCCTTTGATGTGGGTGACCGGATTGAGATTGGTAAACACCGGGGGGATGTAATTGACGTGCGATTTTTTAAATTCACAATTCTGGAAATCGGAAACTGGGTTCAGGCCGACCAGAGTACCGGCCGGGTTATCCACATCCCTAATCACTATGTGCTGCGCGAATCCATCGGAAACTATACCAGCGATTTTGATTTCATCTGGAACGAAATTGCTATCATAGTTACGTTCGAAAGTAACTGGAAAAAAGCGAAGAAAATCCTGACAGATATTGTTCAAAGCCATTCCGAAGATTATGTGGCTGATGCCGAGCAACAGATCCGCAGGGCAAAAAAATCGTATCTGATTCAGTACAAAAACCTGACTCCTATTATTTATACCGAAGTTGTGGATATAGGCGTGAAACTCACCATCCGGCACCTCTCCCATGCAAGACGGCGACGCGGCCTGAACCAGATAATCTGGGAAGATGTACTTGAGCGTTTTGCCCGTGAAGATGATATTGGCTTCGCTTACAATACCCTGCGGATTTATCAGAACCAGATTGAAGGCAAACCGGCACTCAAGCCAAAGACCGATTCTATTTCGGAATAGGCTGAATGAGTTTGGGATCGTTGTTCGTGAGATCGTTCACCTTTCGGCTTACACGCAGTACAGACAGATCGGTCAATGCAAACAGATTTGATGTATTTTCCATTACTTCAGTCAGGCTGTTGGACGAATCGAGCCATTCCCCGGAAGTGGTTGCATCCAGAAGCAGCGGCATATTTCTGGACATTGGCTGTATGAGCGGATTCGATTCCGTGGTAATGATTCTCACAAATTCACCATTATCTTCAAAAATCAGGCCTGCAACCGCCATGACCGGGCTGTTCAGCATCCGCACAAAAAAAGGATGTTCATTTTTTTGTTTATGCTTCCATACATAAAAGCCACTCAATGGCAGAACGCAACGCTTTGCACTGTTTTTTTCTGTCAGTTCCTCCTGATGTATGGTTGTCCGTTTCTCCAGGTCACCAGATTCAGCACCCCAGCGAGTTTGTTTTATCAATAGCGCATCTTCATTTTCATCAGCAAAAACAGCGGGAATCTGCGTGCCTGGTGGAATGTTGTAATTCGGTTCAAAAAGGTTTTCCTTCTTGGTCTCGATATTGAAATAAGATTCGATTTCGTTTTTTGTCGCAAAAAAAGCTAATCTTTCAGCCATAATTTTTATAAACAGATTTTATTTTTTGATTTTGCTCTCAGCAAACATGCCAACAGATACAATACAATTTCCGAAATGAAATTCATTTTTTATAATGAAAATGAGTACAGACTCAGAGCCGGTTGGCGTATTACCCTAACAACAATGATGGTCATATCATTGCTGGTGATTTTTTCTCTTCTGATTCCCGGACAGACCGGAGCGATGGTAGCCCTGGCATTCATACTAATTGGCGTACTCTGGATTTCAGCCCGGGTGATCGATAAGCGGTCCTATGAAGAATTTGGATTTACAATTAATAGTGCCTGGTTTTTGGATTTCTTTGCAGGTAATGTAATGGCTGCAATGGCAATGAGTGGTATTGTGTTTGTTCTCATGGTTTCGGGCCAGATTGAATTTGCAGATACAAATCTTACATTTGTTGAATGGGATCTTTTTTCCGGCCTGATTAGTGCAATGGTATTAATGACGGCAGTGAGTATTTGGGAAGAGGCGTACTTTCGGAGTTACCTGATCACAAATCTCCGTGAAGGGTTTCTGAGCCGCAGTGGCAGAAAGCACACACCGGTTCTTGTCGCCGTTTTGGTTTCATCTGTAATTTTTGGCCTTGCACATGCAACAAATCCTCACTCCTCCTGGATTGCACTCACTAATATAACTATTGCAGGGATAGTTCTTGCTTATCCTTATATTAAGACGAGAAGTATTGCAATTTCGGTTGGAATGCATCTCTCATGGAATTATTTTCAGGGTGTGATATTTGGACTTCCTGTAAGCGGAATGAAGATGGAGAAATCCATTACAACCGCAACTGTTACTGGATCCGAATATATTACAGGTGCAAAATTTGGCCCCGAAGGCGGCATCATCGGGTTTTTAGGGCTGATACTGATGGCCTTATTGTGCCATATATACCTGATTCTGTTTTATAAGAAGTGACTTTACACTTCGTTCTGTGAAATAGTAGTTTATGTGAATGGCAGCTTTTTTTGATTAGGCAAGGCTGCCCGGCACAATTTGTTCGTTTCCATTTCACGAAAGTTTGTGTCTTTTTTTGTTACATCTTCATCATGACGCCTGTGCCTTGCCGTTTTGGATACCTGCCATCTTGTTTAATTGAAATATTGATCAAAAAATGTTGAGGTAACACATTGTCGTTTAATCAATTTCGACTAAGTTCCGATATTTTGAAAGGGCTGAAAGATGTTAAAGTTGAAAGCCCTTCACAGTTGCAAAAGAAAATTTTCAAGGCCGTACAAGAGAAAAAAGACCTGGTCATAAATACAACAATCGAAGAAAGTCCCGAGATCGGGTATCTGATTTCTTTGTTGAATGAAATCTCAAAGTCTGAACGCAGACAGGGCACCAGGGCCATTATTCTTGCTGGCGATAAAGAGCGTGCAAAAAAACTGGATGAGTGGATATGGGCCATTGGTTACCATTCTTCCATTGAAAGCGCGTGCATAACCGAAGATGGTAACAGCAAAGAACAGCTTTCCGCTCTTTCTGCCGGTCCTGTAATTATTGTTGCTACACCAGGACGGTTATCTGAATTGCTCGAAAGCAGCAGAATGATCTTCAGAGAAGTACAGCAATTTATTGTTGATCAGGCTGAGCTGATTAATGACTGGCCTGCTATCGAGGTAATTTCCAATCGGATCATCGGAAAATGCCAGCGTATTTTTACAGCAGCAAAAGACAGTAAAGAACTGCGTGAATTTGAAAACAAAATTCTTCAGGACCCTGAGCTGGTAACACTCGCAAAAGATAAAAAGCCTGAGAAAAAAGAAGAACCGGCCATCACCAAAGATCTCACGCAGTACTACATCAACGTACCGCCTCGATCCAAAATCTCTACATTGATGGCCCATCTCGACAACCATCAAACCGAAGCCGTTGTGATTTTTACGGCCTCTCGCAAAACGGCCGACAGACTTTATAAAATTCTTCGTAAAAGTAACCGTCGAGCTGTGAGCGTGCATGATAAGCTTGATAAAGATACGTTTAATAACAGGTTTGAGCGTTTTACCTCGGGAAATGTTCAGCACTTGCTGGTAGGTGATCTTTCTGCCAAAGACCTTCCGCTTGAAGAAGCTGTACAGGTAATCAACTACGATGTACCAGAAGAGGTTGATGAGTATAAGCTTCGCGCCGAACTTGTGGGTGATGGAAAAGCCACCCGCTTGATCAGCCTTGTTTCCAAACAGGACCGCAGTGATATCAATGATATCTGCAAATCGCTTGGGTATGCACCGGAAGAGGTTCCATTACCGAAATCGGTTAAAGAAAAAATTTCATCGCCCAAAAACCAATCATCAAAGAAAAAAAGAAGTGCCAGACGAGGTCGCGGAAAAGGAAAAACAGGGAGCGGACATAAACGGAAAAAAAGTGTGCGAAAACTCAACGAATTGCCACGCCCCACATTTGATCAGCTCGATGGCGGACGCACCGGCAAACCCAAAGAGAAAGAGAAGAAAGGAGTGTTCGGTTTTATAAAAAAACTCTTTTCGTAAATAACTGAAAAAAAGGATACCCGCTTCCGGCAATTGATTCACGAATTGCTGCTAAAGCCAAGGTTCATAACCTTTCAGTTGTCACAAGAAATACAGAAAACATGGAAGGTTCAGGAGTTGAAGTGATTAATCCCTGGGCCTAAAAACCAGACAAATAACAAGGTTTGTGCAACAATCGGATTTTGCCGTTCAAAGTTGGTAATAAAAGTTTTCAGAGTTGCAGTATATCTTTCTTTTTACCACTTTTAGAGCTGTAAATAGCACAACCGGCTAAACGCCAAGCCGTTATGTGCAGATTGAGAATTATTCCGGGTCTACCAATCGGAACTTTTGAACATCTTTTATAAGTGAGTGGAAACCAATACCACCCACCGTTTAGACACCGTGAAAGCAGAGCTTACCGTTCCAGGTATGCCCAGGTAAAATTGGGATGATGACCGTTTTTACGCACCATTTTGACCCAAAGCAGGGTCATGTGCTCCAAATGAAGCGATAGGGACAAGTCGCCGACATCCAGCGTTTCAAATCCTAACTGGGTATTGAGTGAATGAACCAGTACTTTGCTTTTGGAATCATCTCCTGCAATAAGCATAACCGGTTTCACGTCCTGATTCGGAAAGCCAGGATTTTCCAGGTTCTCAAAACCATAAATGGTGAACGCTTTAACTACTTTTGCACCCTTCGCCCACTCCTGTACTTTTTCAGAACCTGAAATCTTACTCTCCAAACCGTGAGATATTCCCGGCCCGATCGGGTTGGTACAGTCGATTAACGTTTTGCCTTTGAAATCAAGTGGCGACAGAATTTCTTCATTCAATTTAAAGGGAGTAGCAAGAAATACCACATCACTGGCTTCAATCGCTTCCTGAATAGGTAGTACCCCAAATGCAGGATTCTTTTCCTGAGCCTTAACTGCACTATCGCTTTTCTCATCGTCATGCGCTATGATGATTTCGTGTCCTTTTATTTGGAAATTATTGGCTAAAGCGTAGCCGACATTCCCAATTCCAATGAATGCTAATTTCATACGTAAAGATTTTTGTGATTAAAACTTCTAAGAGTTTGAGTTGAGTTGATCCACTGCTAATCTTGCTGCAGCAACTCCTGAATTTTGTTGCTGCCCGGTTATCAGGTTGTCATCCTGTATCGCATAAGAACGAAACGGGGCAGCTGCTCTGAAATGGGTATTGGGTACTTTTCCGGCTTCCTGTTCAATCCAGTAAGGCTGTACTTTTTGACCAATCGCTTTGTCCACATACTCTTCTTCTGCATTGGAAAACCCTGTCCAGGTTTTACCTTCAACAAGGTGTTTACCATTCGATGTTTTGGCATCCAACAGGATTACTGTTGCGTGGCAAACAGCGACACTTGGTTTGCCGGACTCATAGAATCCGGCAAAGAGTTTTTCCAGGCCGCGATTACCTCTGAACGTGTACACTGGGCCCTGGCCACCCACCAGAAAAATCGCGTCGTAGTCATTTGAATTGAGATCTGTAAGTTTTCTGGTGTTCTTTAGCATCTGGTTAAACCAATTCAGCTGCTTGTACCCCAATGAGATCACATCGTGGGCAGAATAGCCGCTTTTGTCAGTTGGATCAGAATATCCGTCCATAATTATTTGTCCGCCTTCGGTAGAAGCCAGGTCCATTTCAAAACCGGCTTCCTGAAAAACAAGAAGCGGGTGGGTCAATTCCGAAGCCCAAAACCCAACCGGCCAGCCTGTCTGTTTTGATACGGCCGGACTGCTTGCTACCATAAGGATCTTACCCTTGTACGGCATTCCGTGAGAATGCATATAGTCGTTTATCTCTTTCACGTTTAAATCCAATTTTTATTCTGTTAAATATTTATTTGAGTGGAAATTTACTTTCTTTACTTACATTTATCTATATACTTACTCAATAGAATGGTACTAACAACTGAGAAAGAAATGGTTAATCAATAAATAATGCCTGATTTTATATATAACGACAAAGTGTATTATAACCCCGTGGAGTTCGCGATGGACAGAATCGGGGGGACATGGAAAATGCCCATTCTATGGAGGTTAAAGGAAAAAGTGTTTCGCTATGGCGAGTTGAAAAAGGACATTCCGCATATCACAGATAAAATGCTAACTTCTCAATTGCGGCAGTTGGAAGCAGAGGGATTCATCAGCCGTAAAGTATATCCTGTAGTCCCTCCGAAAGTGGAGTACTCGATAACGGATAAAGGCCGTACGGCAATTCCAATTATTGAAACAATCCGAAACTATGGCCTTGAATTAATGCGTCTTGAAGGAATAAACGAATCATAGAAACGACTTAGCCCGGATATCGTTTCACGCCTGTCCCGAACAAAATTGTTGGGTTTTGAAGGATTCGATCCCATAAAAAAAGATTTTGAGCTATCAAACCCGATACCTTAGGCTTACATGACAGTAGTATCAACGTGTTTCCTGCTGTCCGGTTCAGGTTTCTTGCATAAATTCTTAGATGATCGCATAGCCGTAGAAACGGTGGGTCGATATCTGGCAGCCTGAGGAACTTCTATTAAAGAGACAGTGAATTACATTTACAGTTTTAATTTCATCTTTTTTGGGTTTACTTCATCAATCCAGGTAAATCAAGATAATTTTAAATTAAAATATTACAGTAATTTAACCTTAGTATTTCTTCCAGATGAAGCAATA
>SLGL01000446.1 GCA_007123785.1 Balneolaceae bacterium | reverse complement strand
TAGGGCCTGCACAGGTAGGTTATCTGCTGGTCTATCCCAATATTTCGAAACAGCGGGCGGCAAAATGTATGAAAGCCACACGTGAAATAAAACACTATTCCGGAAATGACTACCTGATCGAAGTTTCCGGCGAACTGTGGGATATGCTCGATTCAGATACCAAAAAAATGCTTCTTTTCCACGAATTACTGCATATCGACCCGGTTTTCAAAGCCAAAAATCAGCAGTGGAAAATGAATCTTCGCCGTCCCGATTTTGCCGATTATTACGAGATTAATGACAAGTTTGGCAATGAGTGGTATAAAACCATTCAGGCAACGGTTTCATCACTTTACGATCTTGATCCGCGCCAGGAGAGTAAGGTAACGGTTTGATGAAGTTTGATTTCAGACAGTGGAGGGCCGCTTGTTGGCAAAGGTATGGCCGTTTACTTTGATCTGACGCAGCTTCCAAAAAAGGCCGCCCAAAAACGAATTCGGCTTATTAAACAGAATAGCGACCTGTGCATATCTCTGAAGGGTTTTATCGATGTTTTCATATTCTTTCATGTCTATAACATAAAACCGTTCGGTGTGCCTGATTTTTTTCAGCAGATATTTTTCCTGCGGAGTCGCATAGCGCACTGAGGAGTAGGTGAAGCCGGTATATTCTCCGGCGAGTGCATCTCCGTTGCGGAACAGGATATTTTTATCGTTTTCGCCGATTGAGTCGAATACCCGATCAATTTTTTTATAAGATTCCTGCTCATTCAGAGAGATCATTTCGCGGATATCGATCTCTTTAAATGGACCGCGTTTTTTTTGAAGCTTGTTAAGAATGTTTTTTTTCCCGGCTTCATAAATCCCCACGAGCAGAAGAAGGTAATGGGAAGATTCAAGATTCAGCTCATCCAGATCTGACAGGAGAGAGGTTGTTCTTTTATCACTGAATGAAAAGGTTTCAATTCCGTTGGATGTAATCATACTCGGTTTTATGCAATTATTAATGTGGGCTAATGATAAAAAATAATCCGGTGAAAATTGGGCTTTTTTAAGCTTACCTGCAGGGCTATTTAACGTACAGTTACGATAGAAAAGGAGGCTTTCTAAGGGTTTCTTGCTGATTTGATCAATTCTCCGTGGTTACTTCTCCATATTCTTCCAGCTGCCCCAGAAATCTGTCGAGGTCCTCTCGGGTATGGAGGTAGCCATTTCGTACAACTGCATGGATCTGCTGTGTGTTGCTGATATCCTCCAAAGGGTTGGCATCCAGTATCACCAGATCAGCCAGTTTGCCCTCATTTATGGTTCCCTGTTGATCTTCAAGCCCGAAGTACCGGGCTGGACGCAGGGTGGCTGCTTCGAGTACCTGCATAGGGCTTAAACCGCTGTTTTCGAGCATTATAAGTTCCTGGTGAAGGCTGAATCCGGGTGTCAGCAGAGCAAGCGGCATGTCGGTACCGGCCATAATTCCCACACCTGCTTCAGCCAGTTGTGGGATAATATCATAAGCCCATCTTGCATAAGCCATATCTTCTTCAGACGCCTCCTGATCTGTCATACTAATGGCCCGTTGATGCCAGTCTTCCCTTACGGTTTCCGGCAGATACCGGAATGTATCCCTCCAATCATCACTTGCAAACAACCGGTGGTGAGGCACGGTAGTAATGGTTAAGGTCGGGACTTGCCATGTATTGTTGGCAGCCAGGGTTCTGATGACGGTTTCACACCGCTCTTCGTCGAATGTTTGAATGGCGTGAAGCCGCTGTGCACGGTGAACAGATCCCCGCATTTCATTTCCGGATTTTTCTGCTCCATCTGCTATCATCTCTATTCGCGACTCCAGCAGGTTTTCCCAATCCGATGAGCATGATAGTTCAAGGTTTTGCATGTGTTCCATACTTGCCAGCCCGGCCTCAGAAGCTTCAATAACATCCATCGAAAGGGGTACATGAGCGCTCACATTATAGCCTTTTTCATTGGCAATGGACAAAACCTCAAGATAGATATCACGCGGCAGCAGCTCATACAGTTTTATTTCATCAATGTCAGCGCTTATCAGGCTGTCAACGATAGAGGCTGCATGTTCGGGTGAAACGGCACTGATGGATGATGCCCAGCTAATCTGTTCACTCTCGATGTGAGGCCCGGAAATAAACACTTCCGGGGCCATACCATTCGCCTGGCCCGCTTCCCTGGCACGTTCTCTCATGGCTAAAATCACATCAAGCGTGGCACTGGTGTCGCGGACATAGGTAATACCATTTACGATAAACAGGGGAAACATGGCCGGCCTTAGATCTTCAGTGTTGGTGATATGAACATGGGCGTCCCACAATCCGGGAATCATATATTTTCCTTCCCCATCAATAACGGTTGCACCGGAGGGTACATCTATCTCATCGGCAGGACCGGCACCGGTTATTTTATTTTCGGAAACAACGACACTCTGTCCGGTTCTGAGCCCATTCTCAGCATCAATGATGTTGATATTTGTGAAAATAATTGAGTGTTCGCCATCAGGTGCATCGGGAGAGCATGAAATAATCAATGTGAAGAAGCCGAAAGCAGTAAAGACAGTAAATATTTTCGTGATAGCCTGAAAGCGTGAAAGTATTGAGAGTAACATCGGGGTCGGATAAAATGTGTTCATTGTGAATGGTCAAAATTGCTGATGAAATAACATTAGTCATCAATAATTCAACAAGTTAAAAAAAAGCCCCATCTCTCCAAGTTCCTTTTTTCAGGAATAATATCTGTTTTTAAAAAGGGATTTTGGCTTTCGTACCGCTGATCGTTCTTGTGGCTCTGTATCCACCCGGAGTCTCTACTGTAATAACAATACTAACCTCCTGAGATTGATCGCTTTCATTGTCTGTATCACGGGCGGTGAATACAAAATCGGTAACACCCTCACCGGGAAATAATGTATTGGGTACGCTTACATTTACATCTCCGTCAATAGTCATGCCATCCGGTGGATCAACAGTAATGGATGTGTTATAGGGAAGTGGATTCCCGATGATATCTGTGATGGTCATTTCAAACCGCTGGCTGCCTCCGTCTGGAATATCAAATGTAGATGGGGTAACGGAGATATTGTTTCTGTGTGGAGGGCCGGAAAACAGAACCAGTGCTTCTTGTATCAACTGGTTGTCATTTTCATCGAAGGTGTGTGCACGTACAGTAGCATACCCATCTGTTGGACGGGGATTTCCCGATATTAAATCAACGGCAACCTCGCCGTCGGCATTGGTCATTCCGGAACCTTGAATAACACCACCGGTCGTATTAAAATAGACGGGTGTCTCAGGTTTTACAGGATTGCTGAATTTATCACCCAAAATTACGGTGATTTCATTTCTGACACCGTTTATGGTGTAGCCTTCAAAATTAAATATTGAAACAGCGATACTGAAATGGTCCGGATTCGGAAAACCGCCGTGTATAGTGAGAAGAATTGGTTTGGAGCGGATCGTCAGGCCAACCTCGGGACGTTCAATTTTTGCTTCAATTTTCAGGTTTCCGGCAACATTACCTGCATAAATATTTGATGTTACCATTCCATTATCATTCGTTCTGACCATTTCCGGTGTGATCGTTTCACCGCCTCCAGGCCCCTCAGTTATACGAAACTCTACGTCGGTTTCACGCTGCGGCCCGATGGGTGTTCCAGTTGAATCGAGCACCACAAACGTAAAAGCGCTGTTCGAGTTACCGCCAGTTTCTGCTATGTTAATGGAGCTGGAATTGATGCTTGCAAGTTCAATGGAAGCCGCACCGCCCGGCAGGGCATCTCCATTGCCGTTGTCCTGGCCATTTCCCGGTTGCTGAAGGTTTCTGATTTTGATGTTGGGGACGACAAGGTCGTGTTCGGGAGCGGCAAGCAGGGTGATTGATTCGCTCGAATACCCCTCTTTTTCTACCCGGATGGTAATATTGATGACACTATCCACAGCAACTTCTTCGAAAAGATATTGACCGCTTTCATTACTGAATGTTTCAGCGGCAAGATCTGACGGTGAGGTGATAGAAACAACAGCTTCGGAAACAGGTGAAGAAGTGTCCTGGTCTGTAACTGCACCCGATATATTTACAGGTTCATAAACCGGATCGCAGGAGATAAATAAAAGTACAGAAAGAAGTGCTCCTGGTACATAAAGAAGTATTTTTTTCGGATTCATTTTGACCCCACCAACATGTTCCAAAGTGAAAAAAGACACCGCCGTTATGATGCCTTAAATTAATTAATCTTATAATGTTAAAAAATATTAACGAATAATAGTGAATATCCGGGTTGCAGAAAAGGATTTTTTATTGTGAGTTCTGATTTTAAACAAACGATTGTTGAAATAATAATTGAAAATTTCGTATCTACAATTTCAAGCTTAAGAAAGCCCTGAAAAATCAGGAGATTTGGACGTATCATTATCGGAGCAAAAACAAAACCACAGTATAGTCTTCCATTCATGGATTTAGTTTTTGAGACAAAGCAGAAGGCGGACAAATAAACGGTTTTGGAAAGCATTCCGCAAAATAATTTACTGATTAAAAGTAGAAATAAGCAGGTTTTGTGTGTAGTGGGGGTGAAAATATTAAAATTGACGCAGTATATACATGGGTAGGAAATGATGCCGGAACGAAGGAAGCATTCGAAGCTCTTGCCGGGGAAATTTCCGCTGACTCTGAAAGCAGGATGAAACGTCGTATTACAGACAATGGTGAACTTCGGTATTCGCTGCGTTCTCTCCGGAAATATGCCAGCTGGATTGAGAAGATTCATATAATAACCAATGGACATCCACCGTCCTGGCTCGATTTATCGCATTCGGCCATAAATCATGTTGTTCACGAAGAGATTTTTCCTGATACATCTGTTCTGCCAACATTTAATTCACATGCGATAGAGTGTAACCTTCACAGAATTCCATCCCTGAACCCCTATTTTCTCTACTTCAATGATGACATTTTCCTGGGCAGAAGTACTGAAGTCTCAACGTTTATTCGTGACCATGAATTAAGGTTTTATGCAATGGAAAATGAGAGTAAAAAAATAAAAGAGGAGGTACTGCCTTATGGCTCAGAGCTCTATTTTTTTATTTCACTAAGTGAAAAGCATTGGATAAAAAGAATAACCGAGTTTATACGATTGCTGAAAAATAAACCTCTGTTTTTTTGTATTAATGACGATATCGACCACCATGTTTCTTTTCGTGCAAAATGGTTGTTTTTATTGATGAAGTTTACTCTTCAGAGATTGTTTCCCGAACCGGCTCCCTGGGAAAAAGATCAATATACTTTATAAATTCAGTTTTGGATCCATAACTGACAACTGAATGTTAACTTTAAATGGATATATTTAGATACAACCTCAATAACCTTTACTAAAGGCAGCCCTTTGGCGCAATATTTTCTGTAGAACACAAATTAAAAGACTGTTTATTTTTTGAAAAATTTGAAAGACGTATCAAGTTATGAAAACAGTGGCTATGCTGTGGCTGGTAAAATGTATGTAGAAGCTCTTGATGAGGCTGGCATTAATCTGACCTGGACACCTCTGACATATCAGAGAAATATCAAAGGAGGTGGAGGGTATATGCCCTTTCAAGGGGATGTGCAATGGGGCGAGACTATGCAAAATCTTCAATACCGCGAACTGGAATATAAGTCGGTTATTATACATAGTGTACCGGAATTTTACCCCGAATGGAGGGAGCGCGAACCCGGTAAATACCTGGTCGGTTATACGGTTTGGGAAACCACTCGTCCTCCCGATCACTGGAAAGAGCTGATCAATACGGCCGACCATCTGCTGGTGCCTACTGAGTGGAATAAAAAGATTTTTCAAGATCACGGAATAACCATACCCATTGATGTAATTCCGCATATTTCAGAGTTCGAAGGCCGGGAGCTTTACCAACCAGAACTTCTTCCAGTTGATGATGATCAATTTCTTTTTTATGTGGTTTCCACCTGGACGGAAAGAAAAGCTCTCTGGAAAATTATTGAAGCATTTAACATCGCATTTACCCCGGATGAACCCGTACAGCTACTACTTAAAACCAATAAGATCGATACCACCCGTCCGCGCATGTATATCCTTAGGCGATTTACGAATAATAGGTATTATTCTGTACGAGATACTGTAAATCGTTTGTTAACAAAAACCGGCACCGCACCAAATTTGAAGCTTGTGGATGATGATACTCTCCCGCAGGAGTATATACAGTCACTTCATACACGGGGGGATTGTTATATCTCTTTATGCCGCTCTGAGGGATGGGGAATCGGAGCGTTCGAAGCTGCCATGTATGGTAAACCGGTAATCATGACAGGTTTCGGGGGTCAGACAGATTTTCTTTCCAGGGAAAATGCACATCTTGTCGATTACAAACTGATACCGGTCGAGGATAAAACAGGTGCCAAATCATATAACTTAAAACAGATGTGGGCTGAGCCTGATATCAACCATGCAGCAAAAAAAATGAGAGAGGTCTATGAAAATCGTGAAGTGTCAAATAAGATGGGAAAAGCGCTCAAACAGCATGTACAAACACATTTCAGCCGGGAACGGATAAAAGAGATATTTAAAGAGTTTCTGGAAAAAATTCCATGAGCATTACTGCTATGAATGCCCAAGAGCAGCTTCCAAAACACGGATGGTTTCTTTGATGAATTTTTCCTTAGAGAACATTTTGCTCCTGGCCAGGCCTTTTTCTTTAAGTTCCTTTCTCAGCGATGCATTGTTGTGAACCTTTTTCACAGCATCCAGCATTTCACCAGGATCTTTTGGATCGATTAAGAGTGCGGCATCTCCGGCCACCTCGGGAATAGATGTCAGGTTTGAGGTGATGACGGGACATCCGTTGCTCATTGCTTCCAGAACAGGAAGGCCAAAACCTTCATAGAGGGAAGGATAGACAAGACATAAAGCATGCTGATAAAGAGTATTCAGTTGTTGGTCATCAACATTTTCGAATACAACAAAATTTTCAAAACAATTAAGTTTTTTGATGAAAAAGGTTTCCGGTTCTGAAAGCGGGTAAGTTGTTACTACTTTTAGTTTTGGATTTACCTGGAGATAAGAGGCAACTGATTTAAACCAGTCAAAGAAGTTTTTCCGGCCGTTCCTGGATCCTGCAAATAATAAATACTGTTCCGGTAAACCAGGTATATGAGATGTTGAAGATAGAAGAAAATTAGCAAGGTGAACGGTTTCTGTTTTTTCCGGCGGAATGGAGAACCTGCCGCAAAGGTCATCTTTCGTATAATTGGAAACACACAATGTTTTTGTTGATTGATGAGCGAGATAACCAATTCGTTCGGCATCGTCATGGAAAAAATCAAAAAAAATATGATTGCCCACCAAGCCTTTCATAGTGTCGTGAACAGTCATTACGTACGGTTTTGTTGGCAGGTATTTTAAAAATTCGATTTCAAAATTGAAGGCAGTGATAAAGAGAATATCGTAATTTCCAATGGCCACCGTTTTGTGATATCGTGAAATGATTATTTTCTGATGCATTCGGCTCAATACTCTTCCGGCTTTACCAGGGATGGAATTATAGAAATAGCTCTTTTCAAGATCTGATAAAGGAATCTCGCACTGTAAATCAATACCCTGTTCGACAAGGCCCCTGTACAAAGAAAAATAATACCTCTGCATACCAGATTTACCTAAGAACAGAGCCTGTGGATCTAAAAGAATTTTCATACGCAGGCAGTTTTAAATTTATTGAATCAATAATAGCCATCAATATTGTGTTTATAAACCTTTATATTTCTTTTTGCTGCCAAAGTTAAAGCAGTTGATTTTTAAACCCATTCGTCTATTATTTTCTATGCGAAAAATTCCAAACAATTTTCACTTTGTATTTGGACTTAAAGAACAAAATGAGCCGTTCCATTTAATGTTCTATCTCTGCCTGAAATCCTGTTTGGAGGTAAACCGTCCGGATAAGATCTTTTTTTATTACAGCCATGAACCCTATGGCGTGTACTGGGAACTCATCAGGCCCCATCTTGAAATGGTGAAAGTATCGAAAGTAGATTTTTTAAAGAGCTTTGATCATCATAATCTGAGTGTTGAAAAGTACAGTTATGCTCACCATGCCGATTTTATACGTGTAGAAAAATTGATTGAACACGGTGGGATTTATGCGGATATGGATACTCTTTTCATAAAAAAAATTCCAGACAGATTATATGATAAACCGTATGTTTTGGGCCGTGAGCCGGATATATGGTCTCAGACAACAGGCAAAATGGAAAAGTCTCTCTGCAATGCGTTGATTATGTCGCAGCAAGGGGCCTCTTTTGGAAAGCACTGGCTTGAAGAAATGCCCGGTTTCTACGACGGTACCTGGAGTAACCATTCAACTGTTTTACCACAAAAGCTGAGTGAACAATATCCTGATGAGATTCACATCGAACCACAGCGCAGTTTCTACCATTTTTCTTATTCAAAAGAAAATCTTCAGAAACTATTTATGGATCATACCGATGATATTGAGGACGTCTATTCCATCCACTTGTGGAACCATCTTTGGTTCTCCCGGCTAAAGAATGATTACAGTTCGTTTCACGGGGGGAAGTTAAACTACAGCTATATTCAGCAAGCAGAAACCACCTTTGCTAAACTTGCCCGCCCTTTTTTACCGGACGAGGACACTCTAAAGCAAACCCCAACCGGAATAGGGATATTGGAGGCGGCTGCAAAAACCTCCAGAAAGGTTAAACAAGAACTGGAATTTCTTCAAAAGAGAGTCATTCGAAAATTAAAGAAATTTTCTGCATGAGATGCCTTCACCATGATGGTTAAGCCGAAGTGAGTAAATGAAAAAGAAAAAGCTGCTGTTTATCACTCCGGTAAATCCGCTTGCCAAAAGCAGAGGGCGCAATTTAAGGGCATATTCCTGGGTTCACCACCTGATAAAAAAGTATGAAGTAACCATACTTTGTACATCGGTTTCGGGTGAATTTTATCAAACCGATGAAAAAAAGCAGGTTTCGGATATACCGGTCCATTCTTACAGGAAAAAACTGGGGTTTTTACGTCGCATCTTTAATCTGTTATTACTTAAACCGACCGCATGGAACTCTGTTACCGGAAGCTTCAAAAAGTGGATAGTGCAGGAGAAGATTGGTCAGTACGATGTTATTTTATGTTTCCGACATGTAAACATTCCGGCAGGGTTCTTTCTGTTAAAACATCTGAATTGCAGTGAACTTTGGCTGGATCTGGATGAAGTGGATTCGGAGGTAAAAAGGCAGATTTCGACTCTTCAGTTTCGTAATGGAGATATCAGGCAAGCGATGAGGATGCGGCTGGAATCACAACTCTACAGAGTTCAGGAGTGGCTGAATCTGAACCGGTTCCAAAAAATATTTGTAACCACGGCTGCAGAAAAACAGAAGCTTCGAAAAATGTACGGTATTGAAAAAAGTGAAATTTTTGAAAATAAATTATCTGTACACCGAACCGATTGTAAAAACCCCGGGCGACCTTTCCGCTTTCTGTTTGTGGGCAACAGCGGTTATTATCCCAATTTCGATGCCATATCGTTTATCGCTGATGAAGTCATTCCATCTGTCAGGGAAAAAACGACTATCCCTTTTAAATGTACAATTCTTGGGGGAGGTGACAGTAACAAGCTTTTGGAAAAGGTGCGTTCTGCAAACGAGATGGAATATATCTACGACCTGGACGACCTTACTGAACTATATGATAATACGGATGCAGTACTGATTCCGCTGAGGGCAGGAGGCGGCAGCAGTTTTAAACTGATTGAGGCGATGAGCTTCTCAAAGCCCGTAGTGGCCACACCGGTGGGAGTGCGAGGATTTAATCTTAATCCGGGCCAAGAGGTGTTAATCGGCACAACAGCTGATGAACTTGCCGAACAGTGTTGCAAATTAATGGAAAACAGAGACCTGTTTAGGAAACTCTCCCTCAACGGACAGAAATGGTTTATTGAACATAATTCATTTGAACCGGTTTTTTAGTCTGAAGGATAGATTTTTGTAGATTTACGATTCAAACTACAATTGTTGTCTCAACTGTAAAAGTGTTGGAGAGTTATCGGACGAGCCTCGATCACGGCCCCTTCGCATTCACTGCGGTGCCTGCACTATCTGTGACAGTTTGGAAAAAGCGGCGGTTTTCGCCCGTATACAATAATTGAAAAAGCCCTCTGCCTGCCAAACCACAACACGTTTCTGTTACCCTTTTAATAGTGTTGCTCTGCTTGTGGGCAACATGAGTGGCTGTCAGTG
>SLGL01000458.1 GCA_007123785.1 Balneolaceae bacterium | reverse complement strand
GTTTGTGGGGTGCAGAACATAGTATCGGCCACTGGACCGGAAAACTCTTTGAACGTGTGTGCCACCAAATACCCGAACGTTCGTTAACTATAAACAACGTGCCAATGGCAGTAAACAGCCGTTGTTTCGGTATTTTTGCCGGTTTGCAGGCTGGCTGGATGTTGATTCCCGCAGCCGTGCGGTTCCGCCTGGAGGCCTGTCGGATCTCATGGTTTCTTTTATTTGCAGTGATTGCCCAAATCATCGATTATACAGGTAATTTGCTGGGCTTTTGGGAAAACACCAATATCTCCCGGGTCATTTTAGGAATGTTTCTTGGAATGACCGCTTCACTTTCATTAACAGATATGTTCAAGAACAACTTTAAAAATCAGTCTTAACCATGGATCAATCAGAGGTTTCACAACCAAATGAAAGCTTTTCTATTAGCGATTATATGCCATCAGTGGGTATTGTGGGTGCCATTTTCAGCCTGATCAGCTTTGTTGCAGGATTGTTTTTCGGATATCAGCAGATCAATGCTGAACCAACCGGATCATTTTTCTCCCCTTTTATGATCAGCAGCGGGGTTATTTGCCTGATAACATCCGTGGCCGGGCTTGTTGCCGTCTGGTATTTTACGCGAGAAGTAAGCCCTCAGCTTAAACTGGGCCAGGGCGCAGTAATTGGATTTCTTACAGGAGCAGTCATTGTTGTGATCAGTATTGTTTTGAGTGAACTCTGGGTTATGCTTATTGATCCGGATTATAACGAAAAAATTCTCGAATCGATGATCGCCAATATCGAAGCGATGGATATGCCACAGAGCAGTAAAGACGATATGATTGATGCAATGGCCGAATCGATCGATTCTCAGCAAACGATCCTCAGGCAAATTTTCTGGGGCGTTCCCATTACCGGCCTTCTGAACCTTTTGACGGCAATGATCGGCGTAAAACTGTTTGCCGAAAAGGAAGAGGAAACCTTTTAACAATCTGCATGAATCAGGAAAATACATTCCCTCCGTTCCAGCCGCAATCGTGGGCTGAAAAAAAAGCCTTTGCACATTGGGCTATTGCCCTGATATGGCTTGTTATCGTTCTGATATTATTCCAGGTAGTGGCCAGTCTCGTTTTTGTCGGGCTGATGTTCATCTCCGGTGACATCGCTTCCGGTCAGGATATGGCCGATATTTTGACGGAGCGTGTTGATCTGCTCTTTATCGGGAATACATCCGGTCAGATACTCTTCATCGGCCTGGCTACTTTCCTGATTGTTCGCCTTCACACATCCACCGAAAGCAGTTTCTCGTTCCTCCGTTTCCGGTGGAAAGAGGATAGCCTGAAATATATTTTGTACGGATCGCTTTTGGTCATAGTGGTTCAGCCCGTGATCGTTTATCTTGGCCACCTGAATTCACTGCTCCCTGTTCCTGAGTCTCTTACCGACCTTCAGGTTTCACAATACCAGATGATTCAGGAATTTCTCTCAACTGAGGGTATTCTCTGGTTTGGCCTGTTGCATATTGCGTTGGTCCCCTCTATCTGTGAGGAGATCCTCTTCCGAGGTTACGTGCTTCGCGCTTTTGAAAAAAGCTGGGGCATAATTGTGGCAATCATTGTTTCTGGAATAATTTTTGGCCTTTTTCATATTCAGCTTGGCAATTTGATGCCGCTGGCGGCACTGGGCATGATCCTCGCGCTGATGACATGGCTTAGCGGAACGATTTGGCCTGCAATTATTGCTCATTTAGTAAATAATGGTACGGCCGTTATTATTGGCATCAATTTCCCTGAACTCCTTTTCAGAGATGATATTAGTGAAATGCTGCCGCCTGTCTGGCTTCTAATAGCCAGTATTATGATCTCCTGCATGATTATTTATACGATGTTTCAACAGTCGAAACACATCGAAGATTAATTTCAAAGCGATGTTTAAAGGATCTAAACCAAATAAAATTGATAACTGGGTATGTGTTCTCGAACGAGGTACTGAATATGAAGTGGAGCTGGCTAAAAGCTACCTTTCAAGCCTGAAAATACCTTCCAATATCCTTTCCAAAAGAGACTCCTCCTACAGCCTCAACATCGGCGAAATGTCTATGGTGTATCTATATGTTCCGGTTGAATTTGAGAAGAAAGCAAGAAAAGCACTCAGGCAATTAGATGAAAGTGAAATTGATGAAGATGATGACGATTTCCCTAAAGATGAAGACGAGGAAATTTGAGTGAACTAACCAAACGAATCCTGTTTGCAGTTCCCGCAGCAGCCATTTTCCTGGCTGTTACCTGGTTGGGTGGCGCTCCGTTTCATGTACTGGTGGGTATCGTAGCCGGTATCACCTTGTGGGAAGTCCACCGAATTATGGAACAAGCCGGAAATCCCGGTTACTATCTTCTCTCCTTATCGATAGCCGTTTTTATTTGGATCTTCAGTGTGTTGCCTGTATGGCTGATATTGAGCATTGTTGTCTTGCTCCTTTTTACTACCGCCTGGTCTGTCCTCGATACAAAAACTCACGCATCAAAAAGATGGCTCAGCACGCTCTTCACCGGCATTTATGCACCTGCGGGCCTTTTGATGCTGGTTTACATTCGAAATCTGGGTAGTGGCATTGAAGGCTTTTGGCTGGTGCTCACATTTTTCCTGATGATCTGGGGGAATGATATTTT
>SLGL01000049.1 GCA_007123785.1 Balneolaceae bacterium | reverse complement strand
TCAGGGTGCATTCCGATTTTTCATATATACGAACTGTACGAAAGAAAGGCTTTAAAATAGTATGCAGCGAAACTGAAGAAAAAACGTAATCGCAAATCGCTGCTAATTAGATGAGCATTTTAATTGAGATGAGGTAACGTTTTTCAGCTGATACACCCCCAACTTTGTGTCATAAGTTTTGTTGGAAGGTGTATGGTGAAAGTAAAATAAGGAAGGTTGCAATTAATCTACTCGGATAAAGAGAGATTGAATCTGTTATCAACTTGTTCAAATTCTTTAAACATCAGGTATTCTTCTGGTGTTATATCAGCAATAAGATAGTTGATAGGATTAGAATGTTTGCCATCCACCATAACTTCGTAATGAAGATGTGGTCCCTGAGTCAATCCCGAATTTCCGGTATATGCTACTATATCACCTCTGCTTACTTTTTTTCCGGGCCGAATTCCATCTTCAAACCTCGATAAGTGAGCATATCGGGTAACGATGCCAAAGCCGTGATCTATTTCCAGCAGATTACCGTATGTTCCCCTGCGACCAGCGAATTTAACAATTCCGTCGCCTGTTGAAAATACTTCAGTATTGATTTCAGCCCGGAAGTCAACACCTTCATGCATACGCCTGTAGCCGAGAACAGGATGTTGCCTCATACCATAACCACTTAAAATAATTCCGTTTACAGGTTTGATAGCGGGTACATTTCTCAGTCTTTCTTTATTGGTATTGTAGTGGCTTTTAATTTCATTAAAGGAGGTCTTTTGAATATTTATTTTTCGTTCAAGGCGGTCTAATTTAGAGGCTGTATTGCGAAGAATTTCAGAAACTTCACGGCTGTGATGATCAAATTCTGAATAGATATCTGCACCACCAACACCTACCCGCCTGAGGTCATCAGATACATGATCCAATCCTAAAATTGAACGATACATCTCATTGTCCAGTTCAGAAATTTCATCGAGTTTAGTTTCAATGTCTGTGATGGAAACCTCTGCATTTCTCAGTTGCTCTATGAGTGCTCTGTTTTCATCTTTAAGGGCAATTTCAGCAGGTGTACCTACACTTTTGGTAAGAAGGGAAAAAGCTATGCAACCTAAAACGATACCATTAATTAACCAAAATGACAGGGAGTGAACTAACTTCTTTTTGGTATCGTATAATACGGGTACAAATTCACACTGGTCAGCGTTGTAATAATAATGGTTTTTCTCAGGCATAGAAAATTAATAAGAGCAGGTAATTACAGCAGGCTAAAGTTAGGTTTTCCAGCTCAAAATTAAAAATCAAAAAATGTAATAATTTTGCTTTACTCAAAATCCCCCTCGAAATATTCGATAGCTCTTCTTGGCATATCACTGTGATTCTTTTTCTGAGCAATATGTCTTTTAATTTTTTCCTGAAATGCTTCTGCAGCATCGTACCCATAATGCTTAAGAAGGTAATTCATTGCAATCACTTCTGCGATAACAGTAATATTCTTACCGGGTGTGATCGGAAGATGAATCATTGGAATGTTTGTACCCAGGATTTCAACCGTGTCATGATCGAGACCTGTCCGGTTGATGTTTTCTGTGTCTTCCCATAGAGAGAGCTCAAGTACAACTTCAAGCCGTTTTTGATAACGAATGGCCCTGATTCCGAACATCGACATAATATCTATGATGCCAAGGCCGCGGATTTCCATAAAATGTTTGTTCATTTCTGTAGCGGAAGAGATGAGTACGTTACGCTTTTTTGTGAGCATTACCACATCATCTGATACCAGCCGGTGACCGCGTTTAATCAGGTCGAGAGCCACTTCACTTTTGCCAAGACCCGATTTGCCACTTATCAGAATACCAATTCCGTAAACATCAACCATTGTCCCATGTAACATCGTTTGAAGAGCAAAATAATCTTCCAGGAAATCCCTGAGAAGGTACATGAATTTTGTAGTTTCGAGTTCGGTTGTGAATATTGGTATTTTTCTCTCCTCCGCTTTTTTCAGCAGCTCTTTTTCAAGCGTATTGTTGTTGGTCAGAAAAATTACAGGAATTTCGAATGAGACGAGGGTGGTAAAGGTTTCGAGCCGTTTTTCTTTGTCGAGATTGTTTAAAAAATTGCTTTCGGTATTGCCGATTATCTGAATTCTCTGATGGGTAAAAAGCTCTACATATCCAGCCAGTGCAAGCCCGGGACGGTGCAAATCTGCCTCTGTAACTCTTTTGTCTTTAACACTGCCGGGAGCCGCCAGCGGTTTGAGGTCTATTTGCAGACGTTCCTTAAGGCGTTCAATTAAATGGGCTACCTCAATATGTTCCCGAATAGGTATGGCTTCCTGGTTTTTTATAGGCATGATCAGGCACCAAGGATGAAATTTTTATAAATACCCCCGCTCAGGCAATTCTAATATAAGTGAAAAAAGCCGGAGCGGGGAATAACTCAATCATTAATATTATAAGTTAGTGGTACTCGTAATGTTTGGTTTTATATTTACGCAACTGCCGAATGGCGTTATCAACTGCCGTGCCAATTGCCTGTTCATAAGTGGGTGCTTCTTCAGAAACGTTTATCAGTGTTTTGGGAACTTTTACATTCAACTCTGCAATGGATGGGTTCTCATCATCCTGGCCCGGTCTCAAAACAATGTCGCAGACGATAATTTTGTCAAAAAATT
>SLGL01000203.1 GCA_007123785.1 Balneolaceae bacterium | reverse complement strand
TTTTCTGGCCTTGTTTCATCGCACCCTCAGTATCTTATTCTTGCTCTGTATGCAGATCAGCCTGACGGTGTATAAGCTTCCAATCATTCCCGGCATACCGGAAAACCATGGTAACCCGATAATTTCGAACCGCATCGCTCCCATCTTCAATGCGGTGTGTGATCATTTCGTGTTGTGTTACGTAAGCAATTTCCTTTCCGGCTGCACATGAAACCCGTTCAGCTTCAAACCGGCCCTGTTCATACAGATTACTGACCCGGTTTAGTCGCTGACTGATAGCCTCCCATCCCTTCTCAATCTCACCACCGAATCCGCCTGAAAGGGTAATGTTTTCACTCTGCTCCCACATTGAAATAAACGCATCTGCATCACCCACTACAAATCGGGCTGTTGCTTCCTCCAGCTCTTCCAGGGTTTCTGCAAAATCTGCCTTATAATTTGAGTTTTTTTCTACAGAAGGCTCTTTACAGGACCCCACCAACAATACTGAAAACAGAAAAAGAATACCGTAAATTCTGGAAATTTTGGTCATAACAGAAAACTTTGAAAATACCACTCACAAATCGGCCTTTAAGAAGTTTTTAATCGTTCTGCTGATTTGAGATGTGGTTTTAGTTTTTGAAGACGTGAAGTTACAGTAATTCCTTTACTATTAAAATTTGAAGAAGGAGAAGAAGCTGCACAGATATTATGGATTCAAACTACTAACCCGCATTTCTCACACTAAAATTATTTGTGAGAAATGCGGGCTAAAGAGATCTGAAAATTAATCTTTATGAATTTAATTACCCCGACAGCGATCGGGACAGTTTTTACTGCGATATTTTCCCCTCAACTCAAACCTGCTTTGGTTCACCAGATCACCAGCCCAAATAATAATCCCGGGGTATCCATTGTGGCCGCTGTAATCCAAAATGCTCTTGCAGCATATTCTCCGCTACGCAAAAAGCACCTTCAACCCAGCCCTGCTGGTCGGAGTATGCTTCTCCACAAATATGGATATCTTCTTCAGGTACCGGTTTTCTCATATAGGGCATAACTTCTTGTATATTATAGCGGGCTTTCCATGCATGATAACCTCCACCGTACGGGTCAAGACTCCAGTCTTTATACCATGTAACATATGGAGCGGGAATGTCTTCTCGTCCGTGAAGTTCACGAATCTGATTTAATGTTTCATCTACCATTGCATTTGTAGCCTGAACTGAGAGCAGTTCAGCATCGAATTCAGATTCAGAGACTTTTGCAGTTGGCTTTGGCTGGAACAGAAGCTTATTACTGTTCTGACTGCTGTAATCTTCAAGGGTTTTCCAGAAAGTGACGGTTCGCATGTCATTATAACTTCCCAGAAAAAGAGAGTGACTGTCTTCGGGGTCTGTGCCAAAGTAGTAACACTGCCGGACAGGCAGATCGGTAATGGAGTGTCCAGCTTTCGTGCCAAAATCTTCTTTCCACCAGGCACTTTCAAATCCCATCAGGATTTTCAGAGAGGGCTCTTTTATTACGGAAGCGATGTTTCTCTGTATAACAGTGTTCCTGTCTTGTTGAAAGAAAAAATTATTTTGATCCAGCAGTTCCAGGGACCTTCTTGGCATCGCCAAAATGATCTTATTGGCCTGCAATGTCCATCTTTGATTATTATCTTCATTAAAAAATTCCAGCGTATACTTGTACCCGGATTCGTTTTTGTCAAAAGTAATCAGCCTGTTTCCCATGAAAATGCCAGCTTTTGGCTGTTGCAGGTATGCGCCGGCAAGTGCATATGCGATAAGATCATACCCTCCCAGTATCGTCTTGTATTGTGTCCCGATGTTGGAGAAATCACCAACCATGTAGGGAAAAGCCTCTGCAGCATTCCAGTTGATCGTATTGGAATAATACCCTCCGGCATTGGCAAGAAATTCATATCCTTCCTGAGACACCTGATCTTTGATAAGATTCCAGAAACCAATGTCATTCACTTTCATACCATTATAAGGTCCCTGAAAGTAGTAGGTAAGGTTCGGTTTTACCTGGTTCCAGTCTTCACGTGTAAGCTGGAATGTATATTTGAATGGAGCAGGATTTGCAATCTTATTGCCATAATTTTGCATAAACCAGGAGTCGGCTGCAAGCACATTATAAACAATTTTATTGAACAGCTGGTCTGCACTGAAACCATTGTCTTCATCATTCAGATAGTAGCGGGTTTGGAACTTTTTTTCGTTCTTCTGTGCCTCCTCCCAGGCATTCATCTTCATTCGCTGTTTTCTGAAATATCCAAAGTGATGAGCATCTTCGCCCATAGGAAAGGGGATATTGGTGAGTCTGTCTGCAAATACATCCTCGATAAGAGAAGTAACAATTTTTTGTGAAGTCATATATCGCATCCCTCCGAGCTCTCCTGAAATCTTCATACCGGGAAGTTGAACAGACTCCAGTCGCCCGCCGATCCGGTTACTCATTTCGAAAACCTGAACTTGTCCGGCAGGCAACGGGTTTTCATCGGCTGTAGTGAGCCTGTATGCTGAGTATAACCCTGAGACCCCGGCTCCTATAATTGCAACTTCTACTGATTGATTTTCGGGTACCCCGTTTTGCAGTGGTAAATCTTTTTCATTCATGTTACCTGTTTTTAATTAGTGTTATAATCGATTTTAAATTGAGAGATGTCATAGCTGGTTTGACCCGTCAGAGCCAGTTCTGCCATAATTTTTCCAATCAGCGGAATAAACTTAGCTGCCCAGCCGGCTGAGTATATAATAATGTTCCGGTTATTTGGAATTGTGTCCGGCAATGTATCCAAAAGCAACTCTTTATTATTATTGCTCAATGTTATAAGACAAGTAGATGTGAATTCCGATTGTGGATTGAGCCCTTCCATGTGATTTTTCACCCACTCCTCATTAAAACCGAGACTTTTTGTACTCGGAATATTTGTGCGCTGAGACGGGTCCTGAATAATTCGATCAGGTATATCTGGCGCCACTCGTATGTAGCCTGGGTGTGCCCAATCCTCTTCAGGAAATCCATAAAAAAGGCTTGTATTTTGTGGTTTCTGAAAAACAAACCAGGTTGGAAATTTAATCTCCTCCTTTTTTCTGTAATATGCTGAGGACATTTCCCAGATATCAATATTTACAGAAAGGCCAAAGAACCTGAGAATATCATTGATAAAGGCACCCGGAGTAATGACAAGCTTCTCACTCACATACGTTTCGCCTGCTGTACTTACTATAATCTCACCGGTTTCGAGAGATTCTATATTTGTAACAGCTGTTCGGTCACACAAATCCACATTTGATGCATTCCGGCATATATTGTACAGAGCCTCCTGAGTTGCTTGTAAATTGATAATGCCGCCATCTTTCTGAAAAAAACCAATATAATTTTCCGGGATGTTTTTAAAGGGAAATTGTTCTTCAATTTGCCCTGCGGTTAACTTTGAATAGGGAATATCCAGCTCACTCATGACTTTCATAGCAGCCTGAATTCCACCTTCCTGAGAACTGATTTCAGGATCACCAAACCAAAGTGAACCCACATTATCGATAAGTAACTTGCTTGTATTTTCCTGGAGTTCATCCCAATAAGGTATCGCGTCAAGAGCCAGCTGAGCCATGTATTTCTGTGCGTACTGAAGGCGAAATTGTCTCGATAATCCCGCCGAACTCCCTTTTTGATTTAGAAATTGATACTGCTCAAGCAAGAGTGTGCTCCTGCCAGATTTAGCTAACTCCGCTGAAGCAGCTAAACCCATGGGACCACCTCCTATTACGATTACATCAAACTTTTTCATTATGTATTATCTTCAATTCGTTTTTATCGTTCGTATTGACCTGTTTTTTGTGTTACCCCTGTGTAAGAGAACCCTGTATCGTGTCTTAGTCCCGGCAGACGTGGCTGTCTTTTAGTTTTGGAAAGTTCCTTCTCCGTTCATCAAACTTGCCTGTGGATAATAAATCCTGTTATCTCCCATAAGTGGGATTCATCACTATCAAGAATGTTACAAGATTTATTTATTGGCCAGGTTTCCATTCAACAGAACTCCCGAATATCTCACAGTATATAGACTGTATGAAGTGTAAACGATTGGAATATAATATTATAAGATCTAACCTTGGGATCTTCGATAAACACACTTTAGTTTTTACGTCATTTCTGCCGCAGCTTTGTTTTCCGAAGGTATGCCTATAGCAGAATATGAATGACTCTCCTTTGAATAAAGCTGCAGAACGATAATGTTCAAGAATTTCAACTGCCCTGTGAAGCTTTCCTGACCCTCGACTTTTCAACGTAGTGGATTGCATAGCAAGGCCATCTCTGCAAACAAGTTCCTGGGTGAGAAATCCGGGCTAATCGAATTTGATTAGTAAATTAATGATCTGCAGGCTTTTGAATGTCGAGGCTGCTTGTTTTTAAGAGCATTACATTCAGTGCAAAGAGAGGAAGCCTGAGCATTCGCCTCCATCGCGAAGGTTCCAGGTAGAGGCGGTACATCCATTCGAGTCCGGTTTTTCGAAAAAGTACCGGTGCTCGTTTTGTGTTTCCGGTGATGAAATCAAAGCTGCCTCCAATGCCAATAATTAATTTACAGTTTGGAAGTTTTTCGAGGTTTTCATGGATCCACTTCTCCTGTGAGGGAGCGCCAAGGGCAACAAATACGACGGAAGCACTTTGTAGCGAGGTTTGTGTATCAAAAGGCAGATTTCCCAACGGAATATCCGGCTTATCCGGTGAATAAACACCCGTAATTTTTAGGTTTTCTATTCTTTCCGTGAGTATATCTGCCGCTTTTTGTGCTATTCCGGGAGCAGCACCATAAAAGAATGCTGGTTGATTAAGTTCTGCACAATAGGTGCAAATTTTCTCTAATGAATCAGATCCCGTAATTCGATCCACCTGTTTGTTGTAAAGAAAATTTATAGCCCAGCTGATACCCACACCATCAGCGGTGTTTATCGTTGAGGTTTTTAAAACTTCTTTAAAATCGTTATCGATAATCGTTTGAATAGCAATTTCCGGATTAACGGTTACAATAAAAACCGGGGGTGAATTTTCATCATTATCTTTTAACCTCTCCTGAATCAGAAAAAAAAATTCTTCTTTTGAGTATGTTGAAATATTAACTCCAAGTACCAGGTATCCGTTGTTTTTTTCGATGGCAAGCATGAAAACCTCTTAATGTAAATTTTAAAAAATCGATATCAAGCGATTTTTTTGAAAACTCTTACCTGGTTAAAAGCAATATATATGCCAACAAAGAAAAATCTTCTCAGATGATGATTAGATTGGCATTAGAAGCTTTTATTCTATTTGAGAGTAACTTTTTTACACGGGATTAAGAGTAATTCTGTTACTGATAAATTACCTGAGCCGGTACAGGAGCTACACCATTCTTGGGGTCATTTACATGGGTGATAAACTTTGCTGGTGCACCGCCCCAAATAGTAAATGGGGGGATATCTTTCGATACTACAGAGCCTGCGGCTACAACAGCACCCTTCCCTATTCTAACTCCTTTTAATATAATTGAACGGCATCCAATCCACACATTATCCTCAATAAATACCGGTTTGTTTACAATAGGCTCTGAATTTATTGGGTGCAGGTCGGAATCCATGATCACGACATCCCAGGCAATTTTGCAGTTTTTACCAATATCAATCTTCTTTTCGCAAATAATCAGGGTGTTTCTGTTCAGGTAAGATCCATTCCCGATATCAAGCCGGCCATTTTTACCAATTTCAAGCCGTACTCCCGAATAGAACTGACAGTTACCGGCCACCAGGGACCCTCCTTTATGGATGACTTTTGGATATGGCCGACCGTCTGAATATACCAGTACACCTTTCTCGTCAAATTTCCCTGAAAACAGAAAACCGGCTATATATTCATTAATCGGGTATTTTTTTAACCGGGCTATTAATCTCTGAAAAGTCATCCTTTTTACTTTCTCTTTTAAAAATGATTGGTGTGATTGGCTCTATCCATTGCAAAAAGGGTGCCTGTTTCTGATTTATCCTTTGTTCGGTTTATAAATGATCAAAATGGAGATTGGTTTTCGACTCCACCGTCTTCGCTGAAGTTACGTGGGCATGCGCTGACGCGGTTAAATCAGATTAAAAGATCACCGGGGGAGAGTTTTGAATCTGCATCAACGTGTATACCTTTAACCATACACCGATTTGCGGTAACCCAATAATCTGCAGTAGCAATGGTTGCTGCGCCATCAACAGTTTCTCCAACTGTACCGGGATTTACGTTGCAGTGTTGATTTGTAATTCCAATTTTTAGAATCGATATTTTTTCTCCATCCAGTAAAGTATAGGGATGTCCCCAGGGAGATTGAAACGGTGAGTAGTTGCAGGCTCTCACAAAGGCATCGATCCGGGATGCAGAACTACCCCAATCTATTTTTCCATTATTCGGAATTTGATTGACCCGGTAATAATTACGCCCGGAGAAATCCTGTTCTTTCCCCGCTGTGGATTCGCCTTTTTCTATTTTATCCAGGAATTTTTCAATCAATGGTATTCCATGCATCACGCATTTCATGCTAACGGACAGCCCGGTATCTGTTGCAGTGATGGGGAAAAGAGCCTCATCAATAATATTCCCGCCATCTATCTTGTCAACAATTTTGTGCAGTGTAACTCCATGCTGAGACTCCTGATTGTACACGGCCCAGCTTGGTGCATTTAGCCCGGCATAACTGGGCAATGGGCCGGGATGCAGATTATAAGCTCCCATCTTTAATGAATCAATAACTTCCGTACAGATTATGAAAAGTGAGTGTACGTTTAGCAGCAGATCTATCTCTTTTTCGGCAATCCAATCTGCAAAGCCGGGCTCTTTTACCAGTGTTGCCGGCATGATTGTGTAGCAAAGTTTTTTTGCAAGAGCAGCAACAGGTGCGCCTTTTTCAGGTGAGGAGGCATGGGTTAGAACAGCTTTAAGGTTATGGCTGCTCTTTGATAAAGATTTCAGGGTTTGCACACCGGCAGACTCTTCAGCTGCTAATAAAATATTCATTCAGTGAATGGATTAAATTCTCAGGTCATCATACGGCTTGATGGCTTATCTGTTTACTTTCAATGTGTAAAGTACTTTAAATTAAAGTGAATATTTTATACAAAATATCACGAGAGAGGTGTGTAAAAATGTTCTTTTGATGTGCTTGGATTAATAAAAAAAGCTGTTTAAAAGCAGTAATCAGGCTGTATTTAAATAAGAAAGCAGATAATTCTCTCTTTGGCACAACAATTGTATATAGGCATGTAGGTGCAGACAGGAGAGTAAAGGTCAATCAAGAAATATCTGTTTGCGCAGCCCGGACAATCTTGAGTCGTAATCGTGTAGTTGTCCGAAAAAGTACAAGATCAATCAAATCTTTTTTTGTTATGGAAATAGAACTATTCACAACAATGCCGGAATCTATAAAAAGTGACAGAGTGCAGTTCATCAGGGAGTTAAAGAGAATTGCAATACAAAGTGAAAAATATGGGTACAGGGGAACTCTCATCTACAGCGACAACCGCCTGGCCGACCCCTGGGCAGTTACCGATTTAATTCTGAATGAGACAACTCATTTAATACCGATGGTGGCACTCCAACCGGTTTATATGCACCCATATACGGTTGCCAAAAAAATTTCAAGTATTGCGTTTATTCATAACCGGAAAATAGCCCTGAACCTGGTTGCTGGTGGTTATATTAATGACCTGAAGGCGCTTGGAGGACCCGTTGATCACGACAGACGCTACGACAGGCTTGTTGAGTATACAGAAATAATTCAAAAGCTGTTAACCACAACCGAGGGTGTTACATATGAAGGAGAATTTTATCAGATAAAAAACCTGAAGCTGAAGCCGGATATGCCCGAAGATCTTTTGCCTGACTATTATTTATCGGGCTCCTCTGACGCGGCAAAGGAAGCATCGGCACGCCTTGGAGTACAATTGATTCAATATCCCGAACCGATTGAAGAATTAGCAAAAAATGGTACAAATGGAGATGCATTGGTTGAGGGAATTCGTATAGGAGTATTGGCCCGGCACAATCATGATGAAGCATGGAAAGAAGCCCATGAACGCTTTCCGGCTACACGGATGGGAGAAATATCTCATCAATTTGCCAAAAAAACATCCGATTCGGAGTGGCACAAAAAGCTCTCTAACCAAAATGGAAATGGCAAACAACATAATTCTGAACCTGTGTATTGGCTGGGCCCATTCGAGCATTACCATACATTTTGTCCATACCTCGTTGGAAGTTACGATGAAGTAGCAAATGCAATTTCGAAGTATCTGGATACCGGCTGTAAAACCTGCATCATTGACACTCCGGTTTCAGAAATAGAACTACATAGCACGATGCTGGTATTTAATCGGGCTCAAAACCATTTAGAAAAACAAGAACAGTTATGATGATTTACGATTGGTCCAGAGAAAAAGTAAAAAAATACGGTACACGGATTGCAATTACACTGGGAGACGAACACAACAATTATTTGAACCTCGAACTGGAAAGTAACCAGTTAGCGGGACAGTTAATACAAGCCGGCCTCAAGCCGGGAAATCGTGTTGGGTTATTTATGGAAAAAACGCCAAAAACGATTATCGCAATGTTAGGGATTAGTAAGGCTGGAGGAGTGTATGTGCCTCTGGATTTTAAAAGTCCGTCAGAGCGGGTTGCAAAAATTATAAAATCATCCGATCCGGCCTATTTGTTTGTTGATAGCCACTCTATCCATCAACTCCAGGACCTACTTCATATTGATTCTGAACTGAGTCATATTCCATGGATATGGTGGTCGAAGGAGCCGATGATCTATGCCGATGACAAACCGCCGGTATTTTGTTATGATGATATAAAATTACAACGGAATACTCCTCATGGAGTAGTTCGGGATGAAAATACGGCTGCTCAAATATTGTTTACATCAGGGTCTACCGGGGAGCCGAAAGGAGTGGTGATTACCCATAAAAATATTCAAACCTTCGTTAACTGGGCCGTTTCCTTTTTCAAAATGAGAGCCGGGGAACGGATCTCATGCCACTCACCGCTTCATTTCGACCTGTCAACATTTGATATTTTCGGAGCATTCGCCTCTGGTTCACGCCTCTTCCTGGTACCGCCCGAAATTAGTGTGAACCCTAAAAAATTGACAAATTTTATTTTGGATAATAATCTGCATCAATGGTTCTCGGTCCCATCTGCATTGAATTATCTTGCAAGGTTTAAAGCAATTCCGGACGGAGGTTTTCCAAGTTTAAAGCGATTGATTTGGTGTGGTGAGGTATTTCCCCTGCCGGCACTGCAATATTGGATGAAAAACTTACCCGATATACAATTTACCAATTTATATGGACCCACTGAAGCTACGATAGCCAGCAGTTATTTTACAGTTTCTGAAATACCGGAAGACAACTCTGAAATTCCTATTGGAACAGCCTGCGATGGTGAAAAGCTGCTTGTTTTAAACGATGATTTGAGTACAGTTAAACAGGGCGAAGTCGGAGATTTATACATATCAGGTGTGGGACTGAGCCCCGGGTATTGGAACGATAAGGCGAAAACGGATGCTGCCTTTATTCAACCCACGGATATGAATGGAAATAAAGAAAGAATCTATAAAACCGGGGACCTCGCCTCTGTTGGAAAAGATGGCTTCGTTTACTTTCACGGCCGGTCAGATTATCAGATAAAAAGCAGAGGGTACCGGATAGAGCTTGGAGAAATTGAAGCGGCATTAGGGCAGAATGAGATCTTAAGAGAGTATGCTGTGGTTCCGGTTAAAAAAAATGGCTTTGAAGGCACTGCGATCGGTTGTGCTTTTGTAGGGAGCGGAGTAAAAAACGGTGATATTGCACCTGATTTAAAAAAGAATCTGCTGGACAAAATCCCGGCTTATATGATCCCCCATTTCTGGCAAGAATATGAACAGTTACCACGAAATGGAAATGGTAAAATTGACCGAAAAAAATTAGCAGATGAATTTGAAAACTAAATGCATAGTTGGCAAAACAAGATCAGAACTCAAAATGAATACCGATAAAAATATTTCAGAAAAAATTTCAACCATTGTGAGTAAGGCACTAACTATTGGACAGGTAGACATCGATAAAGACCTGTTTGAATCGGGGTTACTTGATTCATTGTCTCTCATACAGCTGATGATGGAACTGGAAGAGGGTTTTGAAATCACAATTCCACCTGAAGAGCTAGATGTTGACGATTACAGAACAGTAAGAACAATCTCTAAGATGATTACCCGCTTAACCCCTTCTACTTCACTAAAAAATTATGGATA
>SLGL01000485.1 GCA_007123785.1 Balneolaceae bacterium | reverse complement strand
GATATCGGCACCTTCATCCAGAATCACCTGTGCAATCCGCTCCAGATTAATATCCCCGTCCATTCCACGCCCGTGCTGAATATTGTAACTCATTACGGTTAGTGTTGGCTGATCATCCCGCTCCGTTTCCGGCTGAGCTTGTTCATTGTTTCCGCATGAGATTAAAAAAATAAAAAGCAGGCAGCTAATTGTGCTTCGTAAACTGAATTGAACGTTTATTGTCATGATGATTTGAGTGTTTTACAAGTGAGGAATTACAATTTTTTGAATTGAATTAAAACTGAATATTAATGGCTACTACGATTATTATGTTCTTTTGACATGATCAGCCGGGAGGCGGACAGGCTCCAAAAGGGCCAGAAATTTAAGGTGTTGTATCACTTAACCCGCATATCTCACACTAAAATTAATTGAAAATGATAGATACCTTATTGTTATCACCTTAGAATTCAATATTAACTTTTTTTTAAAACACCCTTTCAAACGCTGCGAAATTTAGCCGTGTACTGCGTTGTCCCAAAAATAGTTTGCTCAACGTACTCAGGTACGTTTCCGCCACCATTTTCGTGACGCCTTGCCCACAGCCAAATTTCTTGGTGAGAAATGCGGGTTAACAAGCAGGTTTCGACTTCACTTCGTTGCGCTCAACCTGACGATTCATCGGGAAAACCGAACTTTTTCCGTGATACGAAAATCTACCTTAAAGTGTAAGATTATTGTTTTTTAAAATTCTTCCACATCTTCATAAACTACCGGGGTTTCGTCCCGGTATACCCAGTGTATGTACCAGGGGTCTGATGTTCTCCGCTGAAACTCCCTGAGTTCAGAGATATACTCCTCCAGTAACTCAGCATAGTCAGGATCTTCGGCAAGGTTGTTGGATTCGAAGGGATCTTCCCTCATGTCGAAAAGTTCAAACTCGGGGCGATGGATATAATCGCGAACGGTGCGAACGCCAAACATCGCATCAGGCCCCTGTTCGAGCATATACTGCCAGGTGGATGAGGTCTGCAGATCCGAAGCATTCGGATAGGGGAGGCCGTGAGCCTTGTTCCAGATCAGTTTATAATCCCGGTCGCGAATCACACGCATCGGGTAGTACATGTGAATTTCATGAAATGTGTGGGATGCATAGACCCTGTCCCAGCCCTCAGGATGCGTTTCTTCCAGAATAGGCCTGAATGACCGGCCGTGCAGTCCGTGCATTTCGGGAAACTGATCGCGAATTACAGCCTGCCCGATGTGACGGGAGTAGGTGGGTTCTTCCGCTCCGGCATAGTCGAGAATAGTAGGGGTGATGTCTGTCCAGCTTACCAGTGCATTGTTTTCATGTCCCTGCGCTTCGATACATGGATCGCGTACAATAAGCGGAGATAACAAACCAGGTTCATACACAGTGGTTTTTGCTCCCGGAAAAGCCATTCCGTGATCGGACATGTAAATAATAACTGTGTTATCGTATTGGCCGGACGATTTCAGAATATCTATGAGCCTCCCAAAACCCTGGTCCAGCCTCGAAACCGACTGATAGTACTGGGCTAACTCCTGCCGGGTGGCTTCGTTATCGGGCAGCCACTCCGGCACGATCACATCCACCGGATCGTACTCAACTTCATCCACACCTTCATGGCCGCCGGGAGTATTACCGAATCGGTCCGGTTCATAGGGCCGTTCCTCTGCTCGCCCGCCGCCCCGGTGCGGATCGGATGTGGCCATCAATAGAAAGAAGGGCTGATCACTTCCGGCCGAAATAAAATCTCTGGCTCCTTCAGCCAGCTCAACCGGATTCCGCTGGCTCCCGGGCAGAGCTTCGTCAAACAGGTAAACTTCTTCGGGGGCAACATGATACTTCCCTGATCGTGCAGTTCGGTATCCAACTTCGGAAAGCAGGTTGGATACACTTCGGATGTGATCAAATGAGTAGAAATGCGAGTAATCGTGCTCATGTCCGTACTGCCCGGTCCGGTGGTTTTGTAGTCCAGATAAAATAACAGAGCGGCTGGCGCTGCAGCTCGCCGTTGTGGCAAATGCATGGGTAAACAACACGCCTTCTTCGGCAAGTTCATCGAGACTGGGAGTTTGAATTACGGGATTTCCATACGCACCGGTATCCTGGCTATGATCATCACTCACGTAGAGAACAATGTTCATCTGTCCATCCTGGCAGGGAACTACATTGCTGGTGCTTTCAGTTTCTGAGTTGCATCCAATCATGATGGCCAGTAAAGCCACCCACAATACCGATCTGTTCAGAAAATTACCCGACGGAGAATACATCTCATTTTTATGGAATTTCATTTGGTATGATTTCGGTTACCTGGTGATGTTCAGACAGCAAAAAAGATGATTTACGGGATAGAAGCAAATATCCATTCATCCCTTTTTGAATTCAGAGATAAATTTTCCTATTCAGGATACAGAATTGATTGAAGAATTTCCCCGTCGGCCTGATCCAGTTCAAGGTTCAGCAACCATGCAGCAGTGGGGGCAACGGATCGGTTATCCACTAGCTCAAGTTCTACTCCGGATTGAATGCCACGCCCGGATGCTACAAATACTGTTTTCATCTTTTCAATATCATTCAAGTAACCATGTGTTCCGGCAGTTCGGTCCAGTTCTACAATTACCTGATCTCCTCCGGCTCCATTGGTAAATGAATAGCCGTCGGCTGCATTCAGCACAAGGTCTCCCATGTTTTGGTTGTCATCCGGATCAGGCAGGCCAAATTCTGCATATTGAGATGGGTCAAGGATTCGGTCAATCCCTTCCATCTCTTCAAATAGTGAGCGAGCTTTTTCAATGTCCTCTTCTCTGGTTTCAGGATTGGCAGCAAAGACCATAGCAGTACCGCCGTTAGAAAGTACTTGCACTCTTCCACTTTCAATAGTACCGTTACCATCCGTTTGCAGCAGTCCGTGTTGTTTTAAAAGAACATTGGGCTGAATTCTATGGGTTACATTCATAAATCCGTGATCAGAAACAATAAAAATGGTGGTATGATCCAATACACCCGTTTCAGCCAGTGCATCCACAATCATGCGTACATTGGCATCGGCATAGGCCAGGGCAGTGTTACCCGGGTTGGATTGTTTGCCATGCTGATGGTGGGAACTGTCTACATTGAGCAGATGAAAAAGAAGCAGATTGGGAGTTCTTGATCGGATCAGATGAGTGGCAACTTTCGTGCGTACAAAATCACGAGATACACTGCCAACCTGAAAAGCTGATTCGGTTTCATCGGCAAGCAGGCCCAATTGAACCATTTCCGAACGAAGCTGCGGATTGGTATGAGTAACCGGGTCTACCGCATCAGGAAAGGTATCGTGAAAAGTATTGGTGTTACGGGTTACCGGCCAGTTTACTTCGGCCGTGCGAAGGCCTGCATGGTAAGCCACATCGTAGAGAGTTGGGTAGTCGGAAAGCTGATCACGATCCACATCGTTATCGCGCCAGATAGGCTCACCGGGACCGGGCCTCACAAAAATTCCGTTGGTAAGCACTCCATGTTTTCCAGGGTGAACACCGGTAACCAGTGATTGGTGATTTGGCCAGGTTACTGTTGGTGTAGAGGGTATCATTGCAGTTGACCATGATCCGTTTTCGGCCAGTTCGCGAATAGTGGGGATGGGTACATGCTCATCCCAAAGAGCATCAGCAGGAAAACCGTCGATGCTGATAATGATGACGTAATTTTCATTATCCGTGGTTTCTATATTTTCTGCGTTCAGAATACCTGCATATATAAATAATGTGGTATAAATGAGTATTCCTATAAATTTCATATTTCAAGAATTATCTTAATTGAGAACATTCCCAAAAAAAATATAGAGAATGATTTGAATATTTTATAAAAAACAAGAGGCTTTACATAAAGCCCCTTGTTTAAATTATTTGGTTAATTTTGTCTCAATTATTCATTACCAACCCGGATTCTGGCCAAGGTTTGGATTCGTCTGTATGTCTGATTCCGGAATAGGGTAGAGGTACTTTTTCTCTTCCCAGTCTTTTGGAATATCCTGCCGCCAGAGAAGCTCCCCGCTTGTGCCTCCGGTAACCCTGAAATCTGATCCGGTTACATCAATGTAAATAACACCTGATGTTCGTTGGTCAGATGGTGGTGCTACATCATAAAAATATACATCAGGAGTTTCATCTTCATTTAAATCATAGTATTGATTGATTCCTGGCAAGTGTATTCCTGTCCAATCCATCTCCATCAATTCACCTCGTTTCCATCTCAGAATATCGGAAAACCGATGTCCTTCAAGTGCAAGTTCAATTCCTCTTTCCCTTCGAACTTCAAGAATCACAGGATCAGAAATGTCCGGAAAGTAAGTTGACTGAAGATATGGATCTGCTGTTGTTGGCAGTGCGTCTGTTCCACCTGTAATACCAGCACGGCTTCTCAATGCTCCGATGGTTTGCTGCCAGTCTGTATTGG
Organism: Balneolaceae bacterium; assembly: GCA_007123785.1. GTDB lineage: Bacteria > Bacteroidota > Rhodothermia > Balneolales > Balneolaceae > Rhodohalobacter. The sequence goes on along the minus strand of SLGL01000485.1, from coordinate 5,871 downwards.
TTAAAGTGCCAAGCTCAGCTTTAGCTTCTGCGTAATTCAACAGAATTTCGGCATATCTGAAAATAACAACAGAGTTTGTGTTATTGGTCCAGCCATCAAAGAAAACATCATCCAGTGTCCATTTATGCGGATGATAACCTGTATATACATAAGAAAATGCAGGAGGAGTTTGAACGATCTGTCCTCCATCAATTCGAGTATATCCGGGTGTTCTGATGGTTTGCTGCAATCGCAGATCCCTGTCTTTAACCTCTTCGGTAAATACCATGGTTTCATACCCTGGTCTGTTTGTAAAAGGAGTTCCATCAATATTCAAGTAGGTATTGATAAACGGCCGGATAAAACTAAGCCTTACTCCAAATGTAGAACTGGTATACCACCAGTTTGCAGAGTGCAGTACATCTAAATCAATATCATGCTCAACTACAAGAATATCCTCAGCCGAATTTGGTGAATCCGTCTTAAATAATTGTTGATAGGAGTTTTCTCCTGATCCTGTATATACACTGTATCGACCGCTCTGAATCAATTCCTGCGAAGCACTCACCGCCTCATTTAACCAATCATTGGCTGTGTTCCCTAAGCCTTGGGCAAGTCCATCAGCATGATATTTTCTGAATGTCCCTTCGAACAGGGCAATTCGCGATTTCAGAGCAAGAGCTACATCCCTTGTAATAAGAGTTCTGGACTGATTTACACCAGGATTAAGATTGTCAATTGCAAAATTGAGGTCAGCCAGAACATTATCCATTACCATTTCACGGGAATCTCTGCCTTCAAACAGTTTTGGATCGTCAATATCCAATGCGGTATCAATCCAGGGTACATCACCATAACGTTGTACTTTTTCAAAGTAAAACATCGCCCTGAAAAAACGGGCAATCCCATTATGGTGATTTCTTACAGATGCGGGTATATCCGTATTTGTATTATTATCAAGGAAATAATTCACATTCCTTAATTGCCCCCAGCTCCATCCACCGGTTGTTCCCGGCCCATAAGCTCCTTCTCTTAGAAAAAGAGGAACATCTCGCCTGGCACCATAATCAGACATGGCGTCACCTTGTGTAATGTTATTTGCACTTGGCAGAATATTGTATAGTGAGTTTGTATACAATCTTAGTCCTGCCTCATCATTAAAGACATCCCCATAAGATGCTACATCCTGAGGTTGTTCTACCAAATCACAAGCGATGGTAAATCCAACCACAAGAACAGACAAAATTAAATATTTTGAAATCTTCAAACTTTTCATAGTTGTCATTTTTATAATTTCCTTTAAAATGTAATGGATACACCAACAGTGAGACTTCTCATAATCGGGTAATTATATCCTTGTCTTACGGTTTCGTTTGGCCGTGCAATTTCATCTGATTGAGCAATTTGATTCTCAATATCAAGATGATCAGCTGTTCGATACAATGGAGACCATGACCAAAGATTTTCTCCGGAGAAATAAACTCTTGCCGCTCTCATACCAAGATTTGAAACTACATTAGGAGGTAAGTTATATCCCAATTGAAAGTTTTTTAACCGGACATACGCTGCATTCATCAAATAACCGGTTTGTGGCTGTCGCAGAGTACCATTTCCGGTTGATGCAAGCCTGGATACGTATCTTGGAAAAAATGAGTCGGGATTTTCTTCTGACCAGATAATTCCATCATTCATATGCCAGTTTGGGATGTGATTGTAAGGACGGTTGTACTGTCCCCAAAAGTTGGCTTCATTGGATGGATACCAATCTCTTTTTCCTACACCCTGGAAGAATGCAGAGAAGAAAAAGCTGCTGTATTCAGCCCCGAGGTTTACACCAAAAGTATATCTTGGAGTTGTGTTACCGATCACTCTTCTGTCACCGGGATTATTCAGTGTATTATCACCGGGACTAATTACACCATCACCATTAAGGTCTCTGAATTTGATATCTCCGGGATGGTTTACACCGCCAGATGTAGACCTGAATCTGCTTTGATCGGCATGATTATTAATATCTGCCTGATCTCTGAAAAAACCTTCAGTTTCATATCCCCAGATTTCTCCCAAAATCATTCCTTCATAATAATCATTCAGAAATTTATCGGGGTTGTTATACCGGGTTATTTCAGCTGTGTGATCCGCAAGTGACAACTGTACATTATAATTCAACGGCCTGTTGGCAAGGCTGAATGTGTCTCTCCATCGCAGGATCATTTCCCATCCATTTGTTTTTAAATCTGCATAGTTACCCCTGGGAGCTGATGCACCAAATATTGCGGGTGGGGTTAAAGCAATCGTAAACATATCCGTTGTTTCCCGCTGGTAAATATCACCGGTAAACTCCAGTTGTCCATTCAGGAACTCAATATTGATTCCCAGATTCATAGTTGTTGCTGTTTCCCATGTAAGGCCATCGGGTAAAACAGTAGGGCTGCTTGTCATTCGCGGCCGGGTTCCATCCAGAATTCTGCCTGATCGGTTAATACCAAAGGTTTCATTAAACACATAAGCATTAATATTTCCATTACCCATGGAACCATAAGATGCTCTCAGCTGTAAATGGTTAATAAAATTGTTTGATACATTCCAGAATGGCTCTTGTGAAATCCTCCAACCAATCGAAGCTGACGGGAAAAATGCAAATTGCTCATTTTCGGGGAATTTTGAAGATCCGTCATATCGTCCTGTAAACTCGAACAAGTATCTGTCATCAAAAATATAATTCAGACGGTAAAAACCACCCATGATGGCCCATTTCTGGTAACTTCCGGATGTATCTACATCATCGCCCAATGCCAGGTTTATGTTTCTTGCTCCTGGAAAAATCAAACCATCTCGCCTTGCAGCTAAATTGGTAGAAACTGATTCTTCATAGTTAAATCCAACCATCGTTCTGAGATTATGCCGTTCAGCAAAATTCTCCTGAAACTCTACATAGAAATTGGTGGCCAGGTAATTGTTTTTACCATTATCAATCCGAAGCCAATTTGTAGCAGATCCGATCTCTTCAATAACTCCCTCAGCACGGCTGTATGGAACCGGTACCCGCTTCTGTTCTCTTTCATCTAACCTTTGCTGGAATGTAAAGTCTGCAACGATGCCTAACCTGTCTTCCAGTAAATTAGCTTCTGCTCCAACTGTGTTCCGAATAACACTTCTTTCAAAACTGATTCCATTATGACCTTCTGCATATCCGCCTAAAGCATAAGCACCAGAATGACTAAGTGTACCATCGGGATTGTACAACGGTGCCAATGGAAACCCTTCAAGAGCGATATCCAGCTGTGCATACTGAGCATCACAACAGTTCATTGGGTTAAAGTAGGTTCTGTTAGAAATCTCGAAATTATTATTTACCTGGAGCCAGTCGTTTAAATCAACTGAACCTCTTGCCCGTAAATTTAATATCTCATAATCATCAGGGCTTAACCGAATCAATCCTTCCTGATTTCTTACACGCCCAGAGATTAAATAATTCACACTTTCAGAACTCCCAGAGACTGATAAATTATGGTCATTCGATAATGTACTTGATTTAAAAAGCTCACCAAACCAATCTGTACTGTGATAATAGGAATAGCTGCCATCATCATTGATGACTGTTCTTGGAAGGCTTGGATCAGCAGAACGTCTTTCAAGCTCTGCCAGATAATCCTGGGAAAAAGGCAGAGATTTATTTGAACCCTGTGGAAAAGTACCTTCCCAGTTCATAAATGATTCCACAAACATATTTGCCCATTCCAGTCCGTCAATTACATATTGACTTTGATTTACTGTAGGCTGATTCACACTCATACTACCTGAATAGGTTACGGAAAGCTGATCTCGTTCTGGTCTTTTTGTTGTGATTAGAACCACTCCAAAAGCACCTCTTGCTCCATAAACAGCAGATGCTGATGCATCTTTTAACACGGATATCGACTCAATATCATTAGGATTGAGCATACTGAGATCTCCTTCAACCCCATCAATCAAAACCAAAGCACTCCCACCCTGGCCAATCGATGTGGCTCCTCGAATATTGATCTCCGGTGAATGAATAGGCTTGCCCTCAATCATGTTGATGTTAACATTCGGAAGTACACCCTGTAGGCCTTGCGTAAGGTTTTGAATAGGCCGGTTTTCAAGTGATTGAGAGGTAACTTGATCTACAGCTCCGGTAAGATTAATTCTCTCTTGCCTTCCATAACCAACAACAACAATGTCATCTAACATTTGAACATCTGACATCAATTCTATCGATAATTCAGTTTCTTCTCCTATTGTTACCACTTTGGTTTGGTAGCCAATATATGAGAAAACTATTGTATCGAGTTCATCAGGCAGGCGTACAGAAAAATTTCCTGTTGCATCCGTTGTAGTGCCGATAGTAGAACCTGTTACATCGGCTGAACCGCGTACCACCACATTCACACCCGGAAGAGATTCACCTGTTTCCTGATCAACAACAACTCCTGTTATTGTTCTGTCAAAATAATCTAAATCTTTAGCTATACTATGCTCTTTTTCTGAGTATTTATTTCTTTCTACTACAAGCTGCCCATTACCTGATGTATGAGAGAGCGTAAGTAAAAGATCAGTACCATCAAGAGCAGCATATAAGGCACCAAGTACTGTGGCACGCTCAAATTTCACAGAAACCGAACGATTCCAGTATTCTTCACCTATACTTTTACTGTAAGCAAGATTTATATCTGCCAGTTCAGAAATATGATTAAGAGCTTCTTCCATAGTTACATCCTGCAGGTCCAGAGATATAATTTTATTTAAGGATGCTCGGTTTTTATCATCTACTTCATCTGGTGCAAAGTGCAGGAGTGTACTTTTTCCATTCAGCCATTCCTGGGCAATCGATTCAGCAGCAGCCAGGTTTGTATCCTGGGCATTTGTGTATCCGGTAAAAAGAATACAAAAGGCAAATGCCAATACCGCAATACTCCGATATTCGGAAAATTGTAGTGATTTACTCATGGTTTCTCCGGTTGTGGTGTTGTTTTTTTAGTTATGATTTTGGTGTTATGTTTGATTTTTTTTATTTCAATGTAATTTTTCTTCCTTTCATCTCATGTTCTACATTAAGCGCTATTTCAATGACTCTTATAACCTCATGGATAGATGCATCTTCAAAATCAGCTGTAAGTTTTTTTTCCCTGAGCTGGTCGTTTTCAAATTCAATATCCACTCCATACCATCTTTGTAGTGTTGAAGCAACCTGGCTGAGTGGTATGTTGTCAAAATTGAGTCGATACTGCATCCACCCAAGATGACGACGGAGGTTTACATTTTGTGTAACATTTACATCCCCTTCACTGCCCCTTTTCAGTGTGGCCATATCGCCCTTTCCAAGAGATGCAGAATGTTCATAAGATGCCCGGTCCGATCTGACTGATACCATTCCGTCAGCCACTACTACTTTGATATCTTCCCGATCTTCGTAGGCGTGCACGTTAAATTCAGTACCTAAAATTTCTATTACTGCTTCATCTGCCTTTACGATAAAAGGCCTTTCATCTCCGGCAATTTCGAAATAGGCCTCACCATACAGTTGCACATAGCGCTGCTCGCTATCAAATTCTTCCGGGTAAAGAAGCTTACTGCCCGAATTCAGCCGTATACGTGAACCATCGTCAAGATTAATCGTTGCCCTCTGACCTCTTTCAGTTACAACTTCGCTGAAGATTTTCATTTCTTCTTGCTCTGGTTCAGCCATATATAAGATCGTAAACACTGAAGTAAGTGCAGCAATCAGGAAAACAGCAGCAATGCGAATGATGCACTTTGTTCCAGAGCGGTTTCTCCTGTTATCGTGTATCGGACGGGGTTTTATTTTCTTAACAGGTGCATTTCTGTTTTCTTTATCCATTTCTTCCCGGATATTCATCCATACCCCTT
>SLGL01000031.1 GCA_007123785.1 Balneolaceae bacterium | reverse complement strand
ATTGCAGGATCTGATCCGGAATAAAGACTGGATAACGATTAAAGAATCCCTCGAAGAGGTGCCGGCGGTAGACATAGCTGAATTTTTGGAAGAGATAGAACCAGAAGTTGCAGTTGTTATTTTCAGATTATTAAAAAAAGCCAAAGCAGCCGATGTATTTACTTATCTGAGCTCAGCAAAAGGAGTAGAACTTCTTGAAATATTCAGCAAACAACAGTTAAGCGATGTAATGAACAATCTGGAGCCGGATGAAAGAGTAGCTCTTATGGAAGAACTGCCCGGCGACCTTACACAAAAAGTATTGAATACGTTGGAGCCTAAAAGTATCGCACAGGTACGAAGGCTGCTTGGCTATCCCGCCGAGAGTGTGGGACGTTTGATGACTACAAATTACGTGCGAATTAAACAGGACTGGACGGTTTCTAAAAGTTTTGAGCACATCCGCAAATTTGGCAGAAATGCAGAAACACTGAATGTCATTTATGTAGTGGATGACAAGGAAAAGCTTATCGATGACCTTCGGCTCAATCAGCTTATTCTGGCTGAACCCGACTCATTCATAAACGACATCATGGATAGCACATTTGAAGCTTTGAGCGCTTTTGATGATCAGGAAGTGGCCGTGAGAATGTTAAGTAAATATGACCGGGTAGCACTTCCTGTGGTTGATTCAGGCGGCATCCTGGTAGGTATTGTTACTGTTGATGATGTTTTAGATGTAGCCGAGGAGGAAACCACCGAGGATATGCAACTGATGGCCGGTATGAGTGCTCTCGATAAAAATTATTCAGAAACCGGGATTACTGAAATGGTGAAGAAGAGAATTGGGTGGTTGATCCTTCTGTTTTTCGGGCAGATGTTTACAGTAACAACCATGGCTGGTTATGAAGATACTCTTGCTGCTGCAGCCGTACTTGCACTTTTTATACCTATGATTATCTCGAGTGGAGGCAATTCAGGTTCACAGGCAGCTACACTGATCATCCGTGCGATTTCAACTGACGATATCAAACTAACGGAATGGCTGAAAGTCTTTAGAAAAGAATTATTTTCAGGCATCTTGCTGGGAAGTGTACTTGGGGTATTAGGTTCCATTGTTATTGGTTTTTGGATGATGCTCCGCGGTGAAGCGTTTTCGCTTGCACTTTCTTTACAGGCCCTGACTGTGGGAACCAGCCTGGTAGGTGTTGTTCTGTTTGGAAATATGAGTGGTTCAATGCTTCCATTTATCATGTCTAAACTGGGTTTCGATCCCGCAGTAACATCAGCACCCTTTGTAGCCACATTGGTGGATGTAACGGGTATTTTTATCTATTTTTCTGTAGCCGTTTTTCTGCTTACAGGCGTTGTTTTATAACACAAAAAATTAATTTGTATGAAAGCATATTTAGACCTGGTTCAGAATGTATTGGATAATGGAGTGTGGAAAGAAAACCGGACCGGCGTAAAGACGCTCTCAAACTTTGCTGAATTTTATAAAGTAGATCTATCGGAAGGATTTCCGCTGCTTACAACTAAAAAAGTTTTTTTCCGGTCGGTGATTCTGGAGCTGCTCTGGTATCTGAGAGGGGAGGACCATATCAAATGGCTTCGCGATGAAAAAGATTGTCACATCTGGGATGCCTGGGCTGATGAAGATGGTTATGTAGGGCCGATCTACCCGGTTCTCTGGCGCCGTTTCCCAATGGCAAAAGCGACAGATGGCGCGGTATATAAAAAACTTGGCGATAAACAGGAAAAGGAGTGGCGTTACGATGAGTTTGACCAGGTAAAAAATGCTATTCACATGCTAAAAACCAACCCGAACAGCAGGCGGATTGTGGTATCGGCCTGGCATCCCGGGCTGCTCGGTGAAATGGGACTGCCACCGTGCCACCTGATGTATATTTTCAATGTTGCCGACGGCCGGCTAAACTGCCATTTAACCCAGAGATCGGGTGACATTGCCCTTGGTATTCCCTTTAATCTCGCCTGCTATTCGGCTCTTACGCTTGCCGTTGCCCAGGAAACAGATTTGAAGCCCGGAACTTTTGCTCACACTATTGTAGATGCACACATTTATGAAAATCATGTGGAAGGCCTGAAAGAGCAGTTGAAGCGCGAGCCGAAATCGCTGCCCAGCCTTCATATTAAAAAGAAACCGATCGATGAACTCGATTTCGATGATTTTGAGCTGAAAAACTATGACCCGTATCCTGTCATCCGATTTCCGGTAGCTGTATGAAACTGAAAATTATTGTTGCCCATGACCCTGATCTTGTAATAGGTAAAGACGGCACCTTGCCCTGGCACTACAGTGAGGATCTTAAATTCTTCAAAAAAACAACAATGGGCTCTCCTCTTCTGATGGGGAGGGGTGTTTTTGAAGAGCTGGATGAAAAACCACTGCCCGGCCGTGAAAATGTAGTGCTCAGCCGGTCGAAAAACTACGGCCACGTTCCAACCTTTTCTTCTGTTGAAAAAGCTTTAGAACATTTACAAGACCATGAAAAAGTGTTCATTATCGGCGGCGGTGAAATTTACCGGCAGACTCTGGGAATTGCTGATAAGCTGATCATCACCCAAATTAAAAATAAGTATGAAGGAGATACATTCTTTCCGGAATACCGTGATCAGATCGGCAAAACCTGGAAAGAAACCTGGCGCGAAGATCACGAAGATTTTTCGTTT
>SLGL01000378.1 GCA_007123785.1 Balneolaceae bacterium | reverse complement strand
GCCAGGATAAGGGAAAGTTTATCGCCAACACCCCCGGTGGAATGTTTGTCTACTTTTTTTCCCGGAAGATCACTCAGATCAACGACAATTCCACTGGTCAGCATCGAACGGGTTAATGCAGCGGCTTCTTCTCTGTTCAATCCGTTTAAAAATGAAGCCATTAAAAATGCGCTCATCTGGTAATCGGGAATTCTATCGGCTGTGTAGGCCCGGACCAGGTATTCAATCTCCTCGGCAGACAGCTTATTACCATCCCTTTTTTTCCGAATCAGAGTAACCGCATTGAATTTTTTTTCAGACATCGTTCAAAAATCTGTTCTTTAAGGGATATTATTGAAAAATATGGGTTTTTTGACAATTTTAAATGGTTTAATCTGTCTTCACCTTCAAGCCTGGTTTAAAAGAATTTGTCACAAAATAGTAGTTTTAAAACGGAACATCTTCGCTATAGTCAATCTCTTGGATACCTTCCATAGTGAGACCGATTTAAATGATTTCTAATAAAAAAAATGGGGTAACTCCGGTACCTTAAAGGTGAAGAAGTTCTATTCATTTCCCTATCATTCACCCATGAAAATAAAAATACTTGCCGATCAATATCTTTACAAGCTTGACGAGATGATGCCAGCGGAGGTGGAACTGGTTCGTTACAATCCCGATGAAGGCTTTCCTGAGAAAGCTGTGGAGTTTGATGCCCTGCTAATCCGAACTGTTACAAAGATCAATTCTGAAACTCTTCCTGAAGCGGGCAGGCTTAAATTTATAGGATCTGCCACAGCCGGATTTGACCATGTGGATCAGGTATATCTTGAAAATCTGGGAATCAACTTTGAACGGTCGGAGGGGTGTAACGCCAATGCAGTGGGCGAGTATGTTATCACAGTGCTGCACCGGTGGGCCCAGGTGCAAAAGGCTGATCTTCATTCAAAAAAAATCGGGATAGTGGGTTGTGGAAATACCGGTAGCAGTGTGGTGCATTACTTGCAGAAGCTGGGCATCGAAACGGTTTTGTATGATCCGCCTAAAGCCAGGCGGGAGTCCGGGTTCAGTTCTGCCGGATTAGAAGAGCTGCTCTCTTGTGATATCCTTACGTTCCACACACCGCTGAGCCGTTCCGGTATTCATCCCACATTTCATCTTTGCAGCGAACAATGGCTGGGCCGGGGTTTTGACCTGATTATCAATACCGCGCGGGGGGGTGTGGTGGATGAACAGGCTCTGTTGAAGGCTCAGTCGGACGGCCTTGTTCGCGATTATATCCTGGATGTATGGGAAGGTGAACCGGTTTTTGGAGATGATACGGGCCGGAATGCTTTCATTTCCACACCTCACATTGCGGGTTACTCCAAACAGGCAAAATGGAAAGCGAGTGAAATTGTTGTGAAAAAGTTGATCAGGTTCTTCGGTTTGAACCGGGACCTTCCGAAGTCTTCCGATTCAATGACGGCCTTTTCTGACGTATCGGGTGATCAGTCATCATTTGCCGGGTTTCTCTGGCGCCACTCTAATTTAAAAGATTACGATTACGAACTACGAAAACTGATTGGCCTGGATGATACAGAAAAAGCGTTGAAATTTGCCCGTCTGCGGTCGGAGACAGAAACCAGGAACGAGTTTTCTGCGATGATGGAAGGTTCAAATTATATCGCTGCACTGCCGGAAGAGTTTAGAGTTTTTCTGAATTGTTGAACCGATGACAGATGAACACCCAGCCCTTTCGGACCCACCCCAGCCCTCCCTATCCCGACAAAAAGCGTGTCGGGACAAGGAGGGAGCCTGCTGTCACATCCTCAATAGTGTTGCCCCGGTTTTTGGGCAAAATGAATGGCTGTCGGAGACAGATTTAAGACTTGATACATGTTAAGAGCATTAAAATCCCCTCTTGAGAGGGGGACATAACCCCAAAACAGCGCAAAACGTCCATTTTGGGGTTCAGGGGTGTGTTCGATGGGGCTGTGAATGTGAAACAGAGAGTCGGACCTGATCCGGATTATGCAGACAAAACACACCCCTTGCAAAACTCACCCGCCTTCCCCTCTCGAGTTGAGAGGTTTTCAAAATCCCGACCCCCCAAAGAATTTTTCGGGTTAGCTCATATTACCCTATATGTAATTTTATGATTGTTCTGTTGAATGGAGATCATTAGTCAACGAAACTTGTCATTTAAATGATGGTGATTGTGGAGGCATAAATAATTGCCTAACAGCACTCTGTGCAGCTTTTCCTTTCGCCATTATTTGATATGCAAATATTTTTGAAAATCATTCTTGAGTCCACTCCGAAAAGTACTTTTCACTAAAAAAAGTGGCCTTTAAAGCCCGTGTGAGGGGGCAAAATCAGCTAAATTGGACTTTTCAGAGTGGGCTCATTCTTTATCCTTAAAAAAAAGATTTCTCTTACATCTTTGTAAGATGATTTGTTCTAAATAATTCACAACTCACTGCTGTCAAGTCAACAGTAAAATGACAGGGGAGTCATCAGACGAGTCGATCTGAGATCATCTCAATCATCTTACAGGGTTCATTTTACGAAAAACTCGTCAGATGACTTTCTGAACTTTAGCCCGCATTTCTCACACTAAAATTATTTGAAAACGAAATGCACTTAATTGTTATCAACTTATAATTCAATATAAACTTTTTTTAAAAAACACCCTGTCAAACGCTGCGAAAT
>SLGL01000215.1 GCA_007123785.1 Balneolaceae bacterium | reverse complement strand
GTTACCGCATTTTACCTGAATCGGCGTGCAGTGGTGAATCACGACTGGCTCAGAACAAGAATAGGATATCTAACGAGGGAAGACCTTTCCATCCGCGGGGAAATAAACCTGAATAATGAAAGGTTTATTTTAGTTGATGATGCCGAGCCAGAACCTGAATACTTTATTGCCTATACGGAAAATTTTGTAGCAGAAAATATTCTAACCCAGCTTCAAAATCTGGTTTTCCAGCCTGATTCCGAATTGGTTTTTTTTGATATAAGGGTAGTCACGCGCAGAACTTCAATATATACTGAATTGACAGACAATATGCGCCAGAACTGGTATCCAATCGGCGGAGATTACTGGTTGCGGGTTGATACAAAAATCCTGAGCTTATATAAGCCACATGTAACCGGTATACAAACATCTGCTGTTCCCTGGAATCTGCATCTGCCCGAGATCAGGGTGCGAAACGGAGAAACTGTTTCCATTCAATGAAATTCTGCATTATTGCAAACCCCGAAAAGTATTCCATTCAGGATCCCCTCGCGCGAGTGTTGCACTGGTGTGGTAATAATGATCATTTACTCCACCTTTCAGCTGAACTTGAAAGACATTTCCCAAAAATTACCCTGAACAGTGCTGCGTCAGTCGTTCAGAATGAGCAGCAGGCAATCGGTCTTTCTGATGTGATTATCGCAATGGGCGGAGATGGTACTATGCTCCATACAGCCCATCTTGTAAAAGATAAAAAGATTCCGATCCTGGGAATCAACACGGGGAAGCTTGGATTTATGGCGAATATCCAGCCTGCACAAATCGAAGAGGCAATGGAGTGTGTGGTGAATAATAAGTATCGTATTGATGAACGCGCTATGCTGGAGGCCAAAACAGCTGAAGGGAACTGCTACTTTGCATTGAATGAATTTCTTTTTTCAAAAAAAGATACCTCATCCCTTATATCTGTCGAGGTGGAATACGACGGATTATTGATCAATAATTACTGGACGGACGGGCTGATCATCTCCACACCATCCGGGTCAACTGCCTACAATCTTTCTGCCGGCGGACCGATTGTGGTACCCAACACACCGGTTATGGTTTTGACACCAATCAATCCTCATACTCTTACAACCCGGCCGCTTGTGCTTCCCTCTGATCGCCCGCTTACAATTAGACCCGGTAATTCCACAAGTCAGGAGCATATTCTGTTCTCATATGACGGGTTAAACCTGCCGCATAACAGTAAACTTGACATAAATATAAAACAGAGCGATTTTTCAGTGAGCCTGATACAGCTCCCCGGACAGAATTATTTCGAGACACTCAGAAATAAGCTGATGTGGGGATTTGATAAACGAGAAGCTCAAAACTGAACGCTTTTTGAAATGGACCTGAATCGTGCGGATTCATATCCGCTTTATGATGTTTGGTTATATTTCAGGTTGGGACAGCAGAGATGATGTGGATGTTTACCATCGGCAGGCTGGGAAAATTAGTCTGATCCGGCTGCACTCTTCATCGAACAGATTTAAAACACTTAACTAATCACTAAACAGAAAAAATCATGAAAGTAACTGTAGTAGGAGCAGGTGGAAATGTAGGGGCAACCGTAGCATTTACACTTGCCGAAAGAGATTTTGCTAAAGAAGTTGTAATGGTTGACATCGAAAGAAAAGAGGGCGATAAAACATTTTACCCTTCAAAAGGGCGCGCACTGGATCAGTGGCAAACCGCACCGATCTCAGGTTTTGATACCCGCCTGACCGGCACCGTTGATTATGAAGACACCAAAAATTCCGATGTATGTGTGATAACAGCTGGTGTTCCGCGCCGGCCAGGTATGAGCCGTGATGACCTTCTGGAAATTAATGGCAACATCGTAAAAACCGTAACTGAGCAACTGGTAAAGTATTCACCCGATACAATCATCATTGTGGTTTCCAACCCTCTGGATGTGATGACATACGTTGCCCACGCTGCCAGCAACCTCGATTCAAAAAAAGTAATGGGTATGGCTGGTATTTTAGATACGGCCCGATACCGCGCATTTCTGGCTGAAGAGCTGGATGTCTCTCCCAAAGATATACAGGCACTGCTGATGGGCGGCCACGGTGACACAATGGTGCCGCTGCCGCGCTATACCACCGTTTCCGGTATCCCGGTTACCCAGCTGATTGATGATGAGAAACTGAATGCGATTGTGGAACGCACCAAGGGCGGAGGCGGTGAAATTGTCGGCCTGATGGGAACTTCGGCATGGTACGCACCTGGTGCAGCAGCCGCACAGATGGTTGAGGCAATAATGCTCGATCAAAATCGTATCTTTCCATGTGCAGCCTATTGTAATGGCGAGTTTGGCATCAAAGACCTCTTTATCGGTGTGCCCGTAAAACTGGGGCATGGCGGCATTAAAGAGATTATTGAGGTGGATCTTGACGATGGCGAAAAAGAACTTTTAAGAGCATCAGAAAACGCAGTCCGTTCCACTTTGGAGGACTTCAAAAAGCTGATGGATAAATAAACCGCAAATAAACGAAGACATAAGGCTCTTCACTACTTGCATTTTGCCCCAATCCGGGATTCCGGGTTGGGGCTTTTTTTATCGATACAGCTCACCTTCCGTAAAACCTTCTAACCCGGATTTAGCCCGGATTTCTCACATTAAATATACTAAACGAAGTGTAAACTTTTAATATAACGTACTTTATGATCCAAACCTGGGATCTTCAAAAGAAACAACCTGTTTTTCTGTGACATTTCCCCCTCAGCTTCGTTGAATCTAAAATAGCATGCTCACCGTACTCAGGCACGTTTCCGCTGCCATTTTATCTTCGCCTTGCTAAGGAAAAAATCTCTTGGTGAGAAATCCGGGTTAGGCAGTAGATCACTCAGATTTGGATGGTAATTCGAGAAAAAGGGCAGAAAAAGAAATGATGCTTTAATGTAAAACAATGTGAAGAAATGCAGGAAAATGAAATCGTAATGAATGATTTCGTTTATTTATTTGTGGTAAAGTCAAAAATCATCTTATTAATAATGCTTTCTTTCAAAAAAATCTTGCTTCTGTCTTCTTTTCTATTAGCCTCACAAATTACCTGGGGACAGGATGCCAACCTTGCAATCATTGAGGGGATTGTAGAGGATGAAAGTGGTAATTCGATTCCCGGTGCCACCGTTTCTATCATGATTGGTGATGAGCCTGTAAGCGGTATCGCCACCGACCAGGAGGGATATTTTGAACTGGAAATTGAACCAGGTATCTATCTGTTCCGAGCCAGTTATGTTTCTTACACCACATTTGAAAAAGAAGTGAAACTCACTGCCGGTGAACGACACACTGTTGAAACTATTCAACTGGGTGAAGAAACTCACCAGTTAGGTGAAGTAGTAGTGGAATCGCAGACAGCCGATGTGGAAATGCGCTTTGACCGTAGAATTTATCGTGCTGATTCAGATATTGAAGCGATGGGAGGATCAGCCCTTGATCTGATTGATAACATCCCTTCCATTGAAAGTGATATTGAAGGAAATTTAAGTCTTCGGGGCAGTGAAAATGTAACAGTACTGATCAACGGACGCTCTTCGTCTCTCTTAAGTGGAGGAACAGAAGCACTTGCTGCCCTGCCCGCAGAAAGTATTGAACGCGTAGAGGTGATACCAAATCCATCGGCACGTTATCAGGCCGAAGGAGATGCCGGTGTGATCAATATTATTCTTAAGAGAAATCGAATTGCAGGGATCAACGGCTCGGTATTGGGTCGAACCGGTATTCCAGGAGATCATCGGCTATCTGCCAATCTGAATTTTATGACAAACAATGTGAACTGGTTTACCAATATTGGAGTAAGACATCGCGACCGTCCTTCCGAAGCGTTCCGGTTCCAGCAGTTTGAATCACCCGATACCTCTTACATGTATAACCAGACACAAGACAGAATGCGCAGTGAACTGAGAGGAAACATACGTGCAGGGGCTGAAATCTTTCTGGGCGAGCGCAGTACACTCACACCATCTGTTTTCTTTAGAGTGAGAGACCGAACCAACCAGACCGATACATTTTACAGCGATATGGACATTCAGGCCAATCCCTTCCGTGAAGTGATGCGTGAAGAGGATCTGGATGAAGACCGCATGGATATGGAGTTCGATCTCGCCTTTGAAAGGAGGTTCGATGACGAAAACCGGCTACTGAGAGTGGATGCCCGAATCGACCACCGTCCGGAATGGGAGTCAGGTAACCTTTTTGAAGAAAATGTTATGACAGGGCAAATGCTCGGCTATCAAAGAACCGATATTCGGGAAAACCGGACAAGGTTACAGTTTAATGCAGATTACATTCATCCCCTTGGTGACCGTGCAGAACTGGAACTTGGCGGTCGTTCATCCATGCGTTGGGTAGATAATCGCTACGATGTGGAAGAACAGGCAGGTGGTGAGTGGATACCCGTAGAGGATTTTAGTTCAGATTTTAATTACGATCAGAGTGTGCATGCTCTTTATGGTATATTTTCCACACAAATCGGTAATTTTTCCATACAGACCGGGTTGCGGGCTGAACAAACAACCATCGATACGGAGGTAACAGGAACGGGCGAACAGACCACGCAAAACTATTTTGATATCTTTCCAAGTGCCTTCCTGGGATATGAGATCAATGATGAGAATACGGTGCAGCTCAGCTACAGCCGTCGTTTTTCCCGGCCGAGAATTCGGTCGATTTTGCCATTTTCCAATTTCAGGGATTCAAGAAATATTTTCACCGGTAACCCGGAGCTTGAACCGGTCTATTCCGATTCTTATGAACTCAGCTATCTTCGTTTCTGGGAGTCTGGCTCGGTAACCACATCGTTATACCACCGTTACCGGACCGGTGTAATTGAAACAATTACTGACGTAGAAGATAGTGGAGCCACCCGGCGGATGCCGTTTAACCTATCCACCCAATCGAACTGGGGAGGCGAGATTGCCATTAGCCAAAACCTCGGAAGTTCTGTCCGGTTACGCGGGAGCGTCAATCATTTTCAGTCTGAAACAGACGGATTTTTACATGGCCAGGAATTTTATCGCTCTTCCGATGTTACATTTGGAAGAATGCGTTTACAGTGGAGAATTCTTGATGGCCTGAACTTTCAGGCCACCTACCGATACAGCGGTCCCAGAAGTACTACGCAGGGAAGTCGTGACGGAACGTATCATGTGAATTCAGCGATCTCTAAAGAGTTGTTCGATGGGGATGCCACTCTTAGCCTCAGTGGGTTCGATCTGTTCAATACGCGCGGCAGAACCAACATTATTGATGAACCCGGTTTCTATTCTGAAAACGAAAGAAGGTGGCGCACACGCTCTGTCCGATTAAATTTCGTGTATCGCTTTAGTCAGTTTGATTCCTGATGAAGAGCTGCTCGAATCTATGAAAAATGCCGGCTAACGGCTGAAGCTTGTGCGAACCCGGCTTAAAGTCTCGGGACTAACTCCCAGGTATGAAGCTACCAGGTTCAGAGGAACGCGATTCAGAAACTCCGGACTTTGTTCAATCAGGCGGGCATATTTTTCTTCGGCAGTAAGGCCTAATGCATTTTCTACTCTTTGCTGTAGCGCTACATACGCATTCTGAATAATTATACGATGATAACGTTCATAAGATGGTATCTCTTCAAGTAACTTTTCGTGATTATTTTTATCCAGAACGAGTAGCTCACTATTTTCCAGAACCTCAATATTTAACCGGGTTGGAGTGTTGGTGAAAAAGCTTTCCAGGTTCGCCATCCACCAACCATCAAAAGCAAACCGAATCACATGCTGATTTCCTTTTGAATCCATGGAGTACGAGTAAAGTGCCCCCTTTTCTACAAAAGTCAAATCCCTGCAAATATCTCCCTCCTGAAGCAGGAATTGTCGTTTGAGCATCCGTTTGGGCCGGAAACTGTTTTTGCAAAGTTCCCACTCTTCATCAGTTAATTCGACATGCTCATATAAGCTTTCTTTGAGCCGTTCAAACATAAAAATAGCTTCGTGTTAAACGTTTCACCTTCAGAAAGTACACCGAAAATAAGGAAATAAAAATCGGATATCCCGATCAAGATATCCGATTGCTTCTATGATTAAGCAATTTTCGTGTCAAGCCCTTTTTTTTGCCAAAAAGCCTGCCTAAATAAAGTAGGAATTAACAAGTTCCGATCTTTCTGACCCAACCCCCGTCCCTGACAATACCCATATAATTTTTGTTATAGGTAAAGTTTTTGATTGAGTTTTTCCCGGCCTTGAATCAATTGGCGAGAATACCTGTTCTACGAAGCTTAATGCGTAGTTGAAGGGTGGCTGATGAGTGACGTATAGAAAAATTTCATCAGCCGTAAATAAGTCTTATGAAGGAATTTAAACTAAAACGGCCTTGAAATTTTTCCGTCGCCCGGCAGCACTATTATTTATTGCTGCACAAACTGTACATTCAGCTGCAGTTTAATTTGATTGGCCACAACTACGTTTCCTGCTTCGGTTACGGCATTCCAGGTGAGACCAAACTCTTTTCGGTTGATTGAGCCTGTAACCTCAAACCCAGCCTTGGTCTGGCCATACGGATCGCCCGCTGTACCACCGTGAACGACTTCAAGCACAACTTCTTTGGTTACGTCACGAATTGTCAGGTCACCAGTTACTTTGTACTCACCGTCGCCAGTCTTTTCAAATTTCGACGACTCAAATTTAAGCTGAGGAAATTTTTCTGCATTGAAGAAATCATCTGATTTCAGGTGCTGATCGCGATCATTATTATTGGTTGAAATGCTGTCGATGTCAGCAGTAAAACTTGCTTCGGCATTTTCGAAATGGTCATCATCTGCTTCAATTTGCCCGTCAAATGAGCTAAAATTTCCAGTTACGGTTGAAATAACCAAATGCTTAACTTTGAATTGCACTTCCGAATGTGTCGGATCAATTTTCCATAATGTTTTAGTTGTAGTAGTCATTGCAAAGTAAATTTAATGTTAAAATATTTAATTCAAAACTAATTTAACATCTTGTTTCTCCTGCTCCATTGACATATAACAAGAAATTGTCTTGATATATGTCAAGTGGACGAAATCAGATCAGTTACCTCAATTTTGTGTTTTTTACATCATAAATCATTGTTAATATTATTGTAACAATGATTTATATGTTGAAACTGTTATTTTCGAATTTTTTAAAAATCATTCTTCCGCTTGACTCATAACAATTTGATTTTGTTGAATAATTTATTAAAATAACTTTAGTTTTGTGTCAATGCTATACTTTCGGTTGAAACCTGTCGGGTTTTGAACGATTCGATCCAAAAAACAGGATTTTGAACTATCAAACCCGACAGGTTCAGGTTGACATGACACTATAGATATTCTTCAAGCAGTTAAAAGCAAATTCAAAAAATCACTTTTTTCTCTCCCTCTTTTAACTTTTCTGTTATGAAAAAACTGACAACTCTGTTGATTCCCTTCCTTGTATTAATGGTTTCATGCAGCGATGAATTCAGCCCCTCTCAGTCCGATCACATCACAGAGATTTTCGATGAAATTCACATTTCTGATGAGACAAATTTTTATTCAGACCAGAGAGGAGATCCCGCCAGCGGTCATTTTACTTCCTATTTTGATAATGAAACTCGTCAGGCTGATCTGAATTTCGAAAACGGAATGATTACCTCCGGCTCTATTTGGAGTGAAGACGGAGTCCTCCGGATGAAGTACCGTTATGAAGATGGTTATTTTAGACAGACCATTTTAAATGAAGACGGTCAGCCTGTTGCCGAATTTCTATTTGATTCCAATCCGGTCAGCCCGGCAGGCGCAGCCACATGGTTTGATGACGGAACTCTCTCCCTCCAATCGGACCGGGAGATGACAAGAATGTGGCACGAAAACGGCCAGTTAAAAATGGAATCTCAGCTGATTGACGGAAAAATCGATGGAAAAGTAATTGCATGGCACGATAACGGAATGATAGCAGCCGAAAGGCATTTCCAAGAAGACATACCGCACGGTACATTTAAAGAGTGGAATCAAGAGGGCAACCTGATTTCAAAAAAAGTTTACGAAACAGGAATGCCGGCCGGCCCTCAGCTAACCTGGGATTCTGAAGGAAACCTGATAGAGGAGAAAATGTATCAAGACGGCAAACCACACGGAACTCACAAAAAATGGGACTCCGATGGAAACCTGCTTGAAAAAAGATTATTTAAAGATGGATCAATCGTATCCAACCGTACAACGGGTCGCTGACCCGTTACCCACATCTTCGCACAAAAACACTTTCTCCTGCCAACCATCATCCAAGATCACCTCCCCCCCAACCCATCTCACCTCTTATGCAAAATTCCGAGGTGCCGGACAAGCTGTCCGGCGTACAACGGGATCGCTGACCCGTTATTGATGATCTTAGCATGCCTCTGAGCTGCATGAAAGAATGATTCATCATCCCGAAACCATAGATCAGATGATATTGAATCTAACTCCGGAGTGCCGGGCAAGCTGCCCGGCGTGCAGTGAGCCACCTGCCTGTTACCCGGATTTTTTGTTCAAAAGATTGTTGTCATTCAAAAAAACTCTGCTTTAATTAAACTGTTCAACCCAAATCAAGACAATTTGTTATCCATGAATAATTTTTGGCCTGCTCTATTTTATTCACTCCTGCTCCTCGTAATTACTTCCTGCAGTGATGATCCCCGATCCGAACGCGGGCAGGAGACATCCCCTGAAACCCTCGGTTACATTGAATTACTGGACAATGAGCTTGAAAATGTACTGAACACAGACGCCAAACCGGAAATTATTGGCGAAGGTTTTGAGTGGTCTGAAGGGCCTGTCTGGGTGGCTGAGCATGGCTTTCTTCTCTTTTCCGATGTACCTGCCAACACCATCTACCGGTGGACAGAGGAGTCTGGTGTGGAGGCTTACCTTGAACCATCGGGCTACACCGGCTCATCTGACAGGGGAGGAGAGATCGGTTCAAACGGACTGATTATCGGTAATGACGGTGAACTGTTCTTGTGTCAGCATGGCGATCGCAGAATTGCCCGGATGGATGCCCCGCTGAATGAGCCCTCACCGGAATTTTCCACCGTTGCCGACAACTATGACGGACAGAAATTCAACAGTCCGAATGATCTTATTCAGCACAGCAACGAAAGCATTTATTTTACAGATCCTCCCTACGGCCTTGAAGGGTATGTGGATGACCCGGCCAGGGAGATGGAGATCCAGGGTGTATTCCGGGCAGATCCGGACGGAAGCGTCACCCTGCTAACGGATGATTTAAGCCGCCCAAATGGCCTTGCTTTTTCACCTGACGAAAGCCTGCTCTACGTGGCCAACTCCGATAACAACCGTTCCATCTGGATGGTGTATGATGTAATGGAGACCGGAGATATTGAGAATGGAAGCCTGTTTTACGATACCACTGAATATGTGGGGCTGGAACCAGGCCTGCCCGATGGTATGAAAGTTCGCAGTGACGGTTACATTTTTGCCACGGGCCCCGGTGGTGTCTGGATTTTTACGCCGGATGCACGGCCGCTTGGACAGATCAAAACCGGTGAATTCATTTCAAATCTTGCGTTTGATGAAACCGAAGAAACCATCTACATGACGGCCAACAACTATCTGCTGAGGCTTCGCCTTTAACCCAAGCAGGCCCCGATCGATACTGGCTCTTTTTTTTTACTTTAATTTTTTACCAATCCAATCAACACACCTGACCATACTTAATTCTTATGAGCTGCTGCGGACACTGCCGGGATGCTGAAGATTTCTTCAACGAACGAACTGCTAAAAAAGAGTTGCGCCGGTATCTGCGCAGGGGTCCGGACAAATCCACACGTCTTTTGCTGGAGGCCATCACCCGACAAAGTATGCATGTTCATGGCGCCTCACTTCTTGACATCGGCGGAGGTATCGGTGCCATTCAACTGGAGCTATTCAAAAAAGGGCTGGACAGATCGGTTAATGTGGACGCATCAACGGCGTATCAGCATATCTCCAAAAAAGAGATAATAAAACGCGGCCTGGCAGATAAGACAGAATATCATTTTGGAGATTTTACTGAATTGGCTCCGGAACTGCCTTCTGCCGAAATTGTAACCCTGGACCGTGTGATCTGCTGCTACCCCGATCTTGAGAAACTGCTCGACCGATCCCTTCAAAAAGCTAAAAAAATGTATGCGCTTGTCTTCCCCCGCGAACTATTCTATATCCGCATCGGAATAAGACTTGGAAACCTCTGGTTCAGGCTTCGAAAAAGTGATTTTCGTACCTACATCCATCCATTTCAAAAAGTGGATTCCATCATACGCAGCCACGGGTTTACTCTGAACACCCACGAAAAGACATTGATTTGGCATGTATTAATCTATGAAAAGTAGAGTCATCGGCTTGGTGACAAAATAATTAGTCCGGATATCTCACATAAATATGTTAAACATATTGTGATTTTTTAATTTATCTAACTTTACGAATCAAATTTGGAGCCTTCAAAAAAACAGTCTGTTTTTCTGTGACATTTTGCCCTCTGTTGTGTTGAATCTAAAATCGCTTTCCTGCGCATAATGATATGGAGTGTAAGCGTGCAAAGTTCTTCGCCTGCCTAACCCGTATTTCTCACCAAGAGAATTTAGCTGTGGGCAATCCCGACGGCGGTCGGGAGAAAATGGTGGCGGAAACGTACCTGAGTACGTTGAGCAAACCATTATTGGGACAACGCAGCTCACGGTTAAATTTCGCAGCGTTTGACAGGGTGTTTTTTAAAAAAAGTTTATATTGAATTATAAGTTGATAACAATTAGATGCATATCGTTTTCAAATAATTTTAGTGTGAGAAATGCGGGCTAACGAAGCTATCCTGATCCTCGAAGTTTAAACCCGTATTTCGTTTCACGCCTGTCCCATACAAGTTTGTCGGGAGGAATACTGGCTAATCAGAACCTTCCTCACTGCGTTTGTCGAATCGTGTTTCCCTGATGAATACAAAGTAGTAGATAAGAGCTATAAAAATTCCACCGCCTATAATATTTCCTAATGATACATACACAAGATTGCTGGTAACTGCCCAGAAAGTAACCTCGGAAGGCAATTCAAGATCTACGGTTTCAGTTTCGGTGATCAAGGCAAGAAAAAACTGGAACATATTGCCGGTACTGTGCTGGAAATTCATTGCAGGTACAGCGGCAACCGGCAGGTAAAGGGCTACAAATTGATCGATAAGAGATTTTCCGCTCATTGCCAGCCACAAACCGGCACAGATCATAATGTTGCCAAATATTCCAATGATAATGGTCTGAACCGGTGTAAAATGCAACTTTTGAGAAGTCAGAGTTTTTGCTACATCAATCAGGCCAAAATCAAACTGATAAATCAAACCAGAAAAGTAAAACAGCACCACTATAGTGGCCGCGCCAATAATATTTGCAACAAGAACAATTGTCCAGTTTTTGGTTAACTCCAGCAAAGAAATTTTACCTGTTGCAGCACCCATTACTGCCAGGTTATTGGTGGTAAAAATTTGCGCCCCGCTGATAAATGCCAGCACATAGCCCAGGGCATAAAAAAGCGGGCCCAAAACAGCGCCTGTGCTCGTTTCAATAAATGGATCAGCATACATATACAGCTCAAAAAGTGCCCCCATTGAAATAAATCCACCACCCATAATTCCGAGAATCAATGTCTTGTAGATGGGATACCGCACTTTCTTGACACCCACACTGAGAACCTTTTCTGCGATCAGGCCTGGCTCGTACGCATCATGAGATTCAGGTTTTCGTTGTTGCCCCATCTCATTTTTGTGATACTTTCCCGGCATTAAATCCCCTTTTTCAAAGCGTTATTGTATTACTATTACTTTTCTGTTTTTATGAATGAATTGGCAAGTGTCTAATGTTCTTCACCTGCCCTGCAAAGTTTTAGTGTAGCAGGGCTTTACTGAGGAAAAAATCTCCTGGTGAGAAAACCGTGTTTACTACATAAAACAGGAATTTAAAAAATGTCGATAAATGTACAATTCAAATTTAAAGACAGCCCCATTTTGGGTATTGAAAGTTAAGGCCGGCTCAAAATCAGTATTGGTAAAACAATAAAAAGTGATACAGACGGCAATAGGGACTCATGAATTTACCTTTTTTAAAACAGTTCTATTGGGAAGAACTCTGACAGATTCAGCGGTTGCTGTCAGCTTGATTTCCTGTAATCCGCTGCCTTTATCTCTCCTCCTTCTGCGAGGTTCGTTTCTTTCCCCGGAACGATATCTGTATTCTGCGCTGCTGCACAGCTCCATCCGTTTTCCGTATGGTGTACAACAAAAGTGAAGATATTGAAACGCATCCCGGGTGTAATGTTATCGATTGGTGCCTGTCCCTTCAGCCTCATACGAGCATGTACGGTTGCGATGGTATCGGAAAGAAATTTCACCTTCGTTTTGGTAACCTTTAATTCGGAGTCATTGAATATCACACGCAGCCCATAATCATGAGCTTTGCGGATATCTTCACGGCTGTCCCACCAGATTCCGACTACATTCACAAAGTCGGCATCCTCATCAAACAGAGCGGCAAGTTTCCCGGCATCCCGTTCGTTCCAGGCTTCGGCAAACCGGGCGGAGATTTCTTCAGGAGAATTGATCCGGGGACCGTGTTCCATCATAAACAGATATTTTTATTTTTAAGGTGATTAGTTGCGGCCTCTGTCTGACAAGAGATCGAAATTTGATACCATCGCTGAAACGATAAATCTGGAGTCCGTACCATGTGGCGGGTCAGTAACCCGCAGCCTGTCCGTCCACTCGTGATTCAGACGCTCCGAAGTAGACTCCTTTTTCATGATCTTTCAGAATACCCTGGTAGCGCCCGAAAAAGCTTTCACCGATGCGCACGATGTGGCCCCGGCTTCGCAAGGCGCGTACCACTTCATAGTCGATTGAAGATTCAAGATGTAAGGTTCCGGTACTTTCGAGACTTGAATCCAGGTCATCGGTCGGTTCCGTTGATCCGTTGTGCATCCAACGAATAGCGTCCCCCGCTTCCTGGATGTTCATTCCGAAGTCAATAACATTGGTAAGAATGCTCAAATGGCCCACCGGCTGATATGCTCCTCCCATATTCCCAAAGCTGAACCATGGTTTACCGTCTTTCATCACAAAACCGGGTATGATGGTGTGAAACGGTCTTTTGCCGGGAGCATACACATTCGGGTGGTCCGGGTCAAGTGAAAAAAGCTCACCGCGATTCTGAAAACTAAATCCCGTGCCCGGAACCACAAACCCGGTACCCATTCCGCGAAAATTGCTCTGAATCAATGACACCATATTCCCTTCGGAATCTGCAGTGGTCAGATAGATGGTATCACCCTCTTCCATTACTTCCACCCCGGAGGAAAGATCATTCATTGCCCGTTCACCGATCAATTCCCGGCGTTCGGCGGCATACTCTTTCGACAGGAGATGATCCATCGGAATGTCGTAAAAATCGGGATCTGCATAGTGTTTGGCCCGGTCTTCATAGGCCAGCTTTTTGGCTTCCACCATCAGGTGCAGGGTTTCTTCGGTGGCAAAACCCTTTTCGGCCAGATCGAATCCTTCCAGAATATTCAACATCTGAAGAACGGCCTTACCCTGATTATTGCCGCCAATCTGGTATATATCATACCCCCTGTAGTTAACAGTAACCGGATCAATCCACTCGGAAGTGTGATTTTCAAAATCTTCGAAACGGAGGTAGCCGTTGTTATCACGCATCCATACATCGATTTTTTCGGCAATTTCACCACGATAAAACGCATCCCGTCCTTGTTCGGCCAGAAGACGAAACGTATTGCCAAGGTCTGGATTTCTGAACACCTCTCCTTTTTCCGGCCCTCGCCCGTCGATGGTAAACGTCTCTTCAAATGCTCCGGGCTGATCTTTCAACATCGGCACACTCCGCTGCCAGGATGCGGCAATAGCCTCGCTTACGGGGAATCCATCATCTGCATAGTAGATCGGTTCAGCCAGAATC
The DNA here is from genome assembly GCA_007123785.1 of Balneolaceae bacterium. Lineage (GTDB taxonomy): Bacteria > Bacteroidota > Rhodothermia > Balneolales > Balneolaceae > Rhodohalobacter. The sequence continues at coordinate 15,146 of SLGL01000215.1, read as the reverse complement.
TTTTCCATCGGGGCGGAACCGAACCTATCATGCATTTCAAACCAACCGTCCACTGCACCCGGAACGGATACCGAGAGCAGATCATATGGCGGGATAGAATCATCACCTTGGTCATCCAGAATTTCCATGAGTTCATCGTAGGAAAGGTTCATTGGTGATCGTCCACTTGCATTTAATGCGTAAAGCTCTCCGCTCTCTGCATGCCAGATCAAAGCGAACAGGTCTCCCCCGATCCCGTTTCCGGTTGGTTCCATCAGGCCCACAGCGGCATTAGCGGCTATCGCGGCATCAATAGCGTTCCCTCCCCGGCGAAGAACTTCAAGCCCGACCTGAGTGGCCAGCGGCTGACTTGTAGCCACCATTCCGCGCTGGGCGATAACTTCTGATCGGGTGGCAAACGGTTCTCCGGTTTCACGATCTGTTTGAGCAAAAAGCGGATCATTAGTCAGAAATGTCATAATAACTGTAAAAAGTTTAATTGATTTTACAAAAAGAGTAAATTTCATTTTCTGTTTGGCTCAGTGTTTTTGTCAGATAATAAACCGGGTTGTTTTGATTTCCAAAAATCAATTGTAACAATGATTAGAAAATCAGTCTTCCAAAGCAAAAATATTTGGAATTATTGGCCTGTTACTCCTTGTTCTGCTTTTGGTTATTGCCCCGTTCCTGAGTACCGTGGAAGATACCCAGACCAAAAATGCCAAGAATGAACATCCCACAGAAATGCTGCATTAAATTTTCACCACACTGTCCTTTGCATCAAACGATATAAATAGCCCAAAATGGTTATATTCTATCAAATTGAAATGTGACTTTTAAAGCAATCTGTTTTCATATGATACAGGAATATCTCAACTCCGTTGACAAATTTATCATTGTGGGCGACCGTGTTCTCATAAAGCCAAGAGAGATGGAAACGCACACCAAGAGCGGGCTGGTGCTGCCCGCCACAGTTAAGGAAAAGGAGGAGATTCAAAGCGGGTATATTATCAAGACCGGGCCCGGCTATCCAATACCTTCACAAGAGATTGACGAACCCTGGAAAGATAACAAAGCCGAGCCAAAATATATTGGAATGCAGGCAAGAGAGGGTGATCTGGCCATATTCCTGAAAAGCAGGGCACATGAAATTGAATTTGAAAATGAAAAATATCTGATCATCCCACACGCTGCCATCCTGCTGCTGATCCGGGATGATCATCAACTTGAATAAAGCCTGCTGCATATGAACCGCTCTGATTTTCTGAAACATGTCGCTTGGATCTCTGGCTGGGCAATATTTGCCTCTGCGATGAAACATGGTGAACCGTCACCATTTACCGAGCTGAGAAACGGTGTGGGTAAGTTTTCCATGCAGGGAGGAACCATCGGTTGGTTTGTAAACGATGATGCGATCGCAGCCATCGACTCACAATTTCCCGATCCGGCTGGTGAATTTGTAAGCGGAATCCGGAGTTTCGGAGCCGGCCCGGAAAAATTTCTGTTCAACACCCACCATCACGGTGACCATACCGGAGGTAACCAGGTGTTTGAAAGGAAAGGATACCACATCATCGCCCACACAAATGTACCCATGCTCCAGGAACGGTCCGCTCGTGCTAATGAAACCGAAAATAATCAAGCTTATGCCAAAACGGTTTTTGACCGAGAATATGAACTTGATTTGGGGAACGAAACCATCCATGCAAAATATTATGGGCCTGCTCACACCAAAGGAGATTCGGTGATCTGGTTCCGGAATGCGAATATCGTGCATACGGGCGACTTGATTTTTAACCGGCGTTACCCTTTCATCGACCGTGACGGCGGCGCCCTCATTACCGGATGGATTGATCTTCTTGAAACCGTTTATTCTGAAGCCGATGCTGAAACACTCTTTATTTTTGGACACGGAAATCCGGAATTCGGCGTAACCGGATTGCGGGCAGACCTGCTGTACATGCGCGATTTTCTTTCTCATCTGCTGGAATATACTCAACGGGGAATTCTGGAAGGCAAAAACCGTGAAGAGCTGAGGAGAATCCGGTATTTTGAAACATTCCCGGATCATGAAAGCCCCAGTGATTTTCTCTCGCTCCCCCGAAATATTGATGCGGCCTGGCGCGAACTTACCGATGCAGACTAACCCGGAGACCTCAGAGAAAACAATATGATAGAATAGTAAGCTTCTGATATATAATCTCTTACAGTCTGTTTTTTTCGTCACCACAGGCGTGGGTATTCAACAGAATCCTGGGCACTGAGTTATTTTGTTAAGTCTCGATACTTCCCAGCCTCCAGATGGGAAAGTCGTCTTTAACAGTCTGCCCTCAGGAGATTTCGCTTATGCTGGAAAAAGATGAGCTTCTCTGCGTTTCAGCGGAAAAACACTGCCTTTACTCTGGTAAAGAGAAGGCTACGAATGTATCCCCTGAGGGGGTGCCCATTTTCCCGCCACCGGCTGCAATCACAACATATTGTTTTCCATTCACTTCATAGGTTGACGGTGTTGCATAACCGCCTGCAGGAAGTTTTGCTTCCCACAATACTTTTCCGGTTTTCTTGTCAAAAGCGCGAAATTTTTCATCTTGTGTGGCCCCGATAAAGAGCAACCCGCCGGCCGTAACGACAGGCCCTCCGTAATTTTCAGTGCCGGTTTGGGGAATACCTCGCTCCGTCAGATCACTGAATTCACCCAAAGGAACCCTCCAAAGGTATTCCCCTGTATTCAAATCGATGGCATTAAGCGTTCCCCAGGGCGGTTTCACTGCAGGATATCCTTCCGGGTCCAGAAATCGGTTATAACCGGTATGGGTATAGGGTACATGATTGCGCTGCTCAATCGTTTCAGCAAGATCAACCACTTCCCCGGTTTCCGATTCTACACCTTTCAGATAACCAACCAGAGATTCAACTTCATCATCGGAAAGGTGGCCGAACGGAGGCATCACGCCGCTTCCGCTTACGATAACATCCCGAATTTCATCATCACTCATCCTCTCTTCAATATCCAGCAGCGAAGGGTAATCCCCCTGTGGTTGTCCTGACAGGCCGGCGCCGTGGCAGCTTGCACAGTTCAGCGCATATATGCTGGCAACAGTGGAAACCGGGCTGCCATCACCTCTGCCGGTTTCCACTAACGTTACAATCCAGGGCATTTCATTCGCATTGATATAAAGAACGCCCGTTGCCGGGTTTACAGCCGCTCCACCCCATTCAGCTCCGCCGTCAAAACCGGGGAAGATTAACGTTCCTTCTTTGCTTGGCGGATCGAAAAGATGACCGGTTCGTATTTCACGAAACCGCTCCATCACAGCTTCGTGAGATTCGGGTGTCAATTCTGTAATATCGTCCTCAGTCATTCCCTGCCTTGAAAAAGGTTCCGGTTTTACCGGCAGCGGCTGAGTGGGCCAGGCCTCTTCACCCGGAACATCGGACGGGGGGGCTTCGATCTCTTCGATCGGATAAAGCGGCTCACCGGTTTCGCGATCAAAAATAAATAAATGCCCCGATTTTGTCACCTGGACCACGGCATCGATGAACTGGTTATTCCTGCGAATAGTAACCAGGTTGGGAGGCGCCGGAAGGTCCCGGTCCCAGATATCGTGGCGGACAAACTGGAAGTGCCAGATCCTCTCTCCGGTGGAAGCATCCAGAGCGATCAGCGAAGTGCCGAACAGATTTTTCCCCAATCGCTCTCCGCCGTAAAAATCATGTCCCGGAGAGGCCGTGGGCACGTACACTATCCCGCGCTCTTCATCCAGCGTCATTCCTGCCCAACTGTTTGCATTCCAAACATGCGTCCATGCATCGGGCGGCCAAGTTTCGTAGCCATACTCCCCGGGATGTGGAATCGTACGAAACACCCATTCGATCACTCCCGTGCGTACATTGAACGCCCGTATATGGCCGGGTGCTCGGTTAAATACCGTGGAACCCTGAATCAACAGATCGTTGTGAATAACTCCGGGAGAAGTAGCTGTTATTTCAATGTTGAGCTCATCCCTGTCCAAACCCAGGGCAAAATTAACCGAGCCATTCTCGCCGAAACCTTCTGCTGCCTGTCCGGTTTTGATATCCACCGAATAGAGCCTCGAACCGACCACGTAGAATAGCCTCTGCTCATTTCCGTCGGTCCAGTAGTTGATTCCCCGGTTGCGATTCCGCGCCCTTGGCGACTCCCCTTCGAACGGATCAAACATCCAGATTTTTTCACCGGTACCGGCGTTCAGGGCAAATAATTTTAGCTGAGGCGACGTGGCATAAAGAATCCCATCAATAATCAGCGGGTTGTTCTGGATTTCCGTATTGGCTTCAGGTATGGCATCATTTGTTGAAAACGTCCATGCCACTTCAAGATCCTGCACATTATCCACGTTAATCTGATTCAACGATGAATAATGAGTGCGGGCCTTGTCTCCCATATAAGAAGTCCAGGAGCGGTAATCATCCTCGTTAATCGGATACGGTTCCGGCTTAGCGCATCCTGCTATCAACACCGCAAAAAAGGATATAACTATAATGCCGATTCTTAAATATTCTGCGAATTTCTTACTTATTCTAAACATTTCCTTTTGATTGTAAACACGATTCTAATAGTTGTAAAAAGGTATACCTGCTTCCTCTGCCAATTGAATCAGCTCATGAATAATGACAGATTCAATATCCGGGGTCCATTTGGAGGGAAGGCCGTAAACCATCTGAGAAAAATCTCCTTCATAACCACCTTCCATCAATATTTTCTCCGAAGGAATGTAGCCCATCACATCGTTGGAATATCCCAGTACAAAAATGTCCTGCCCGAAAATACGTTTCAGCCGAATAGAATATTCAACAACCAGCTCGCCACCCAGGCCAAACACGACCTGATCTCCCAGTTTCCACACCTGCAACGGAAACGGATACTCCGTTTTGATAGGTTTGCCCCCTTCCACTTTATCGTAATATCGTTCCGCCCACCGCTGCTGATAACCTGAACGCTCCTGGATCATTTCCAGCAGCTCCTCTTGTGAAGGATGACCAGTCAATGCCAGGTCAACTTCGGTGTACGCTGTGGAAAGTGTTGGTTCCAGTTTTCTCATATCTTCATTCAACACTCTTTTGACTGCGGCAGAAAGGGAACGTCCATATTGTTCGGCAAGTTCTATGGTTTGTCTCGGAAGGGGATTTTGATCGGCTCCGGCACCCTGGAAAAAGAGTGCTAAAGCATCAGGATAGGCTTTTTCCAGCTCAATCTGTGCAAATCCCGGATAGTCGCCCGACCATTTGTAATGATTCAGAACCGTCGGATGACACGCATACCCAAAAGCAATGGCCATGATCTCTCCTGAAGCGTTAACAACTTTTATCACAGGAACAGCGTAATCATTTGGCCCGCTCAGTTCTGTTTGTCTGTGAAGAGTAGCCGCATCGTTATTTCGTCGGTTTACCTGGAACCGGGTGACTCCATTTTCAGCAAATATAGTTGCCGGTTCCATTTTTTCAACGGCACTGCCAACAAGTCTTACAATCTGGTCTTCAAGTTGTGCCGTGTACTTTTCAACAAGTTTTAACTGATCTGAATCCATCGGGTAAATATCAACCAGTGCATTCTTCAATACAGGCCCTGTATGTGTGTGCGAGCTATTGAGCAAAACCTGAGACCTGCCGAGGCCGTAATCCTGCTCAATCCGGTCGCGGATCCGATTTGAGACGTCAGTTGGGAAACCCAGGATATCCGTAGTAACTAATACGGCCCTGTGGCCTTCGGTATCTTCAATCACCAGCACCTTGGCCCAGAGATCGTGGAGTGTGCCATCTGAAGGCCGGTCCCTGAAACCATAACCAGCCATCCACATCTGCTTCTCCGGAGTAATCACTGATTTTGCCACACCAGCCTTCCATTCTGCAGAAGGCTCCGGATTACTGTAACTGCCAGTATTCAGAACAAGCAAGAGCAGAGTTGTGATTACAGTGAAGATTATGCCGGATTCAGGTGAGATTTTCATATCAGGTTGAAACAGTTTGTTAATGATTTTTTAAAATGCGGAACTTTCTGTCCATGATTTCCCGTATACTAGTGTCAAGTCAACGATCAAATGACGGGAAAACCCGCAATGTTTTTTCTTCAAAAAGGCTGCATAATTCCATTCTTACTGACATTGGTGACAAAGAAATCCCGACGCTTCGGGACGGTTTTCTTGCGAAACTCTATTCTTGACACAACACTAGCAAATTTATACATCATAACCTTTTTTCCGCATGATCGGAACTGCAATTTGCCTGAGGTTCGAGCCAAATATTTTTTTCCGTTCTTCATGATTCAGGTCGGCATCAAACACTTTTGAAAGTTCGTTTGCATAACTTCGGGACGGCAGGTGTCCACCCCAAACAAGTCGGTTTACACCCATTTCCTGAACGGCAAAATCAACGGCACCTGACTCCGGATCTCCCCCGCTGAATTCAAGAAACACATTCTCAAATGCACGGATTGCCCGAATTCCCGGCTCCCAATCACCTCCCTGGTGCCCGCAAATCAGAATTACATCCGGGAATCGCCTCGCAAGCTCTGCCACATCCATGGGTGTGGATTCGCCGGTTTTCATTCCTCCGTCAATCCTCCTTGGCTCCCCGCCCACCAGAATCCAGGTGTGAATATAAATTACTGCACCCAACTGATCGGCCAGTTCTATAATTGGGTCGTTATTGGGATGGCTGCAGTTGATGTCTTCCTGGTTTCGGTTTGCGTATTTGATCCCGATTGCCGGTCCATTCTGAATCCATTCCCGCATTCTTTCCAAGCTTTCATCAACCCGTGAGGGATCGATACGTATCAAACCTGCAAGATGATCCTTGTTTTCCCTAAGCAGTTTCCGGTCTCGTTCACTGACAATTTCAGCTTCGGGAGAATCCCCCCACAAACGTCCGATATCCAGTGAAAACACCCGCTCGACACCCATCCGGTTCACATACTTCATCACTGTTTCGTGATTGTTTATTCCGTGATAGTGGAGGTCCCAAATCCGAAGCTCCACAAGTTCTTCGCGGGTAGGAAGGCCGAATTTTCCGGGATTAAATGCGAAGCTCTTGTTCATAAGTAAAGGGCGTTCATTTCAAGGCAGTTTTTTAGGTATATTCTTTGAACTCCGATGCATTTCGGTACATAATGGCTTCCGCTTCATCCTGTGACAAGGCAGATTCCATAAATTTGAATAGCCCGTTTTCAAGCGGGAAATATGGCATGTGAGAACCAAAAAGGAGCCTCTCAGCCGGGAACGGGACACCGCTTACATACGGATGCTCTCCTTTCAAGATCAGCTCGATCGCGGCAGTATTGTCCAGATTTGAGATCTCAAACCGAACGTCTGTTTCCTCAATCATCGACTTCAAACGTTCACCGCGAACATGACGAAACGGGTTGACAAGCTGAACCCGGGCGCTCGGCAGATCTTTTAAAAGATCGGCAAGCGGGGTAACATCCACGGCTTCCACATCAACCCTCGGATGCTGCATCCGCTCATCCTGTATGTCGATTGCAATTTGTATCAACAAATTTCGTGCAGATGCTTCCTGTAAAAGACATACAAAATGGTCATTATCAAGCGTATATCCATGATACCCGGGATATAGCCTGATTCCCGGCATTTCGTATCGCTCATGGCAGCGTCTCAGATCTTCCTCCCAGTCCGGAAAAACAGGGTTCACCGTTCCGAATGGGATCAGCATACCCTCCCCTTTTGTCCGGCATTCCTCTGCCAGTAATGAGTTAATGTGATCGATATTTTTGTGAAAAAGGGAATAAAAACTACCGGCCCAAGCTTCAGTCACGTTGTGCTTTTTCAGTTTGGTAAGAAGGTTGTTAGTATTTCCAAATTTCAACTCACGGAATGGATATGGGAAGAGATGGATATTGGTATCAATCAGACCCTGGTCTGCTGAAAGAGTGCCGTCAATAGAAGAGATAGTCTTTTCATCCGAATGGATCCCCTTCCATGGCTGAAAAGGTGTAGCCAATGCAGCCAAAAGCACAGTATCTTTAATAAAACGGCGGCGGTTCATTTCAGTTGTATTTAATTGTTCATGCGGTTTATCTCTCTCAGAGAAAAACAGGATGATTATATGCTGGCAATCTATCCAGGCATGGCTGAATTACATCCAGTGCGTTTTGAGCAAGCACCTTCTTTTTCGCTGCTAACGGAAGCCGTGAATAAATAACCCAGCCAAGCTGCTGACGCGGATCGCGCATTGGCAGATCGGAACCGTAAACAATCCGGTCTTCACTGGCATACTCTGCCAGATATTCAATAATACCGAGCGGAACTGATGTAAATGTAAGCTCGGCATATACGTTCGAAAATTTGTTCATCGCTTCAATGGCGATATCGGCCCACTCATAACTTCCCCCTGCATGGGCAATCAGCCACCGAACATTTGGATATTTTTCCGCGAGCACTTCCACTTCCAGTCCGTCTCCTCTTGAACGGTGAACCAGCGCGTAAAGCTGATGTTCATTTCCATACTCCCACCACACATCATAGGAGTGATGATGGTACTGGATACCGTAATGCGGATATGGTTTCATCCCAATCATCCGCTGATCGGAATAAAATTCTGCAATCATTCGGCTGAGTTCGTCCTGTGAATAATGGCTCGGGTCGAATGTACCCAGCCCCCAATACCCCTGCGGGGCGGCATCAAGCGCTTTAATGACACTTTCATTGCCTGCGTGAGCATCTCCGCTTACAACACCAATCCAGCTCATAATCCCGCCGCCTGGCTTTTCGGAGAGGCGGTTCATCATATTAAACACACCTTTTGGCCCGCCGTTTACCATTCTGTAGTGGGCACCCGCTCCGTGCAGTCCTTCATGAAGAATATGCATATGCATGTCAAGTATCGGGCTTTGAAGGGGTGTTCCTCGCCTTGCTTTTGCCATTAATTCATCTTCATTCTCGTTGATACGTGTAACAGGAGGTTCCTGGCCGTGGAGAAGACGAATCAAGTTTCCACTCGCAATTTTAGCTTTATCTTCTTCGAATATCTCAGCATAGTCGATATACATTCTGTGAGCGCCTGCAGACATCTCCGGGGCATGGGAAGAAAAAATAAGCTGATCCCCAAAACCGCGTTCCAACAGGTCTTCCGGGCCTTCATTGATCTGAAACCGATTGAACGTCAAATGCAGATTACCGTGCTTCTCGAGCAGCGGGAGCACCTGGCGCTGTTCACTCCAGGCGGCATTCCGGAGCAATACCGGCAGTTCGGGATAGCGATCGAGAAACTGACCGAGTGCATCCCAGCCTCCCACGGCCGGAGCTGTTAAGATTGAAAGAATCTTCTCTTCACTGAGCCATCCTATCAGTTCTTCACTCTGATCGGCCCGCCAGTTCCAGCTGTTGATTCCGGGATTCAGAGTTACAGCCCGTACATCATTCTCTTTCATCAATTCCCCAAGCTTTTCAGGCGGAGGGAATTCTCCCGAATGATGTGGCATTACATTCCAGATCGCAAACAAGTGGGGATAGCTTTGCAGCTTTTCACTCAGCTCCAGGTTTATGTACATCGGATCGTACAGAGCAGAGAGCGTATGAGCAACCAGTGCGCCCGATATGGAGCAGTGATCCAACTCCTCAAGAAGGTGAGATAAACTCCACTGTTCGGCCTGATGTTTATTCTGTCGATGGCCGATTAGTGTGAAGGCATCAAAATAAAGCGGTAAATCACCATTCGACGAATCCCGAAAATCCTGTTTTTCATTGTACAATGCGGATCCGAGCCCCATCGAAAGAAACGCACCCGCTCCCGCCAGTGTATTTTGCCTTATAAATTCACGTCTCGAATAATGCTTCTTTTTCATATAGTGCGATCTGTAAAAGATTTACCGTTATACAAAGAATTTCTGGATAAACGGGGCGGCCATTCGAACAACATAGTCCGGAAATAGAGAAATCAGGCTTCCAGATGTTTTTTGATCTCTCCTGCATGTTTTTGAATTTTACTGATCGATTCGACAATCTCATCCAGATCTGATCTTTTGCTAATGAGAATATTCTGAGTAAACCACATCGCTTCTTCATCGCAAAGCCGGTCATTTTCGGGGCAATGATTTCTTTCATTGTACAAATCGATGTCCAGCATCTCTTCAGGATACATCTGCTTAAAATTCTTCGAATGAAATGCATCATTCAGATAGGGCATTTTATTCAGCTTCCCGTATCCGGGTGATACAGGTATTCCTTCGGCAACAAGCGCCTGTCGAAATTGATGTTTGTTGAGCCCTTCAAATTCCTCCTTTTTGAACCGGAACAGATAGAGGTGGTAGGCCGACCGGGTCACATGATCGTACAATTTATGTGGAATGATGCCTGGAATCTGTTCAAGCTGTTCTGTCAGATACTGCGCATTTTCGTTACGAAGTTGTGTCTCTTCTTCAAACCGTTTGAGCATAGCCAGCCCAATAGCAGCCTGATATTCTGTAAGCCGGAGCTTTGTACCCAGCCTGAGTGTGCCTGAACCGGGTTCTCCGGTTACCGATCCGTATGGATTGCCAAAGTTGTGATAGGAATAGCACTTGTCCATGAACTCATCGTTATCACTTACAATAGCCCCCCCTTCACCAATCGGCAGGTTTTTACTGTTCTGAAAACTGTAGCAGCCCGCATCCCCAAACGTACCTACCTGTTTGTTGTTAATTTCACCCAGCCAAGCCTGGCACGCATCCTCGACCACATATAGATCATGCTTTTCAGCGATCTCCATGATGCGAATCATATCAGCAGGATTGCCGCCAATATGCACAGGCATGATCGCTTTGGTCCGTTCGGTAATCTGATCTTCAATTTTATTCACATCAATTTGAAATGTTTCGGGATCTGTATCCACAAAAATGGGAATAGCACCATTCATCAGAACGGCCTGGGGGCAGGCGATGAAGGTGTAAGGGGGGATAATCACCTCATCACCCCCGCCGATGTCCAGGTTGGCGAGAGAACAGATTAGCGCATTTGTCCCATTAACAGTGGTAAGGCAACGTTTTGCCCCGACGGTTTCTGCCCAGGTTTCTTCAAACTCCGTTACCGTTCCTGCACGCGACCACACGCCGCTGCGAACCACATCCAGAAAGCGTTCTTCATCATGCTCCGGGCGCCATTGTGGCCACTCCGGCCATCCTGCTGTACGAACTGCAGATCCGTTTAATATTGCCGGTGTATCCGAACTGCCGGCAAACCCTTTTAACAGTGTTGGCGCCAGTCCCGCCGACATGAATGCACCCGCACCAAGAATGCTGTTTTTTTTCAAAAACTGTCGTCTTGAGTAATATGTTGTTTTGTCATCCATAGTAGATTGTGTGGTTTAATAACGGCTTGCTTATTTATTTGCATTTCATCAGTATCCGGGATTTTGCTCCAGTACTCCTTCAGTCTGATTGATCTCATGCTGAGGTATCGGGAACAGGGCGTGATGCGGCTGAACATTCAGATCAACTGTTAAAGTCGGAGTTCTTTCAATCTGCGAAAGCTCATCGATAAATCTTCCGGTTCTTACAAGGTCGAACCACCGCTCATTTTCCAGTGCAAATTCAAGCTTTCGTTCCAGGAGCAGTACATCAATATAATCGCTCTCAGAGGCGATATCAGACAGTTCATAATTATGGTCTGAATTTCCGTACGCCCGCTCGCGTATCATGTTAAGATAATCCAATGCACCGCTCTGGTCACCCTGAAAATAGAGTGCTTCCGATTTCAGCAAAATTACATCAGCGAATCGCAGGACCGGCAGGTCGAGTCCTGACCCGTGGAATACCCGCCCCTGGTGTGGTACTGCAAATTTACTGATGAAGGGCCTGTACTCCGGCTCATCGCTGCTTCCCGGTGCACGCCAATATTCGGTAATTGTGGCATCTTTTCTGGAATCTTCATCATCAAACATCTTGTGAAGACCCCATCCAAGATCGGCCCCTTCATTTCCTGTATCACTGACTCCTTCCATACCAAAGTAAGGAATAAAATCGGATGAGAGAGGATGGCCTGCATCATTCTGAAGATATTTCATCACAAAAATTCCCTCATCATGATCTTCATGATCCAGAGAATAGATATGAGAAAAATCATTCAGCAGTGTGTAGTCCATCTGCTCCACCTGGTTGAGGTAGGTAAGGGCAGCGCCATAATCTTCCAGATATATATGCACTTTTCCTAACAGTGCGGCAGCAGCACCTATGGTTGCTCTCCCGGTTTCAATCTGACCTTTTTGCGGAAGGTTACTGAGTGCAAACTCAAGATCATCTATGATAATTTCATAGATCCTCTCTTTACTTGCTCTCGGTTTATCACGCGCTTCTTCTATGGTAAGTAGGCTTGTAACATCGGGGACACCTCCGAATGCACGCACCAGATCAAAATAGATCAGGGCTCGCATAAATCGCGTTTCTGCCTCCAATTGGGTTCGGCGGGCCGGAACAAGATCATCAGGTGTATCGATATGATGCAGAACAGAATTTGCCCGGAAGATACCCTGATAACTGGCCTGCCAAAAATTCCGGTAAATATCAGTCTGCGGATTGAATGCAATTTGGTTAATTGAGTTATCTGCCGGAGAAGTGTAGGCAGACATGTGAATCGATTCTGTGGGCATTTCAAAAATGGTCCAGAACCGGGAGTAACGAACCTGATAATTGGCGTAAACCCCGATAACTGCCTGCTCCATATCTTCACTGCTCTGGAAAAAATTGGCCTCGGTCAAAACCGATTCCGGTGTAAGGTTCGTAACACTGTCGTGGCACGCGATAATGCCGCTCATCATCAGTACAATCAATGTAATAAATATGCTCTTTTTCATGGCTTGTCCGGTTAAACGTTTAAGAATTTGATTTAGAAGTTCATGTTGATACCGAACGCAATGGTTCGGTTGATAGGTTCTGAACCTGCATTTAGACCGGGCATACTGCCAATTCCGCTGATTCCCGCTGTGGTATATCCTTCCGGGTTATATCCATGGAAATCGCTCCGGGTGAACATGAACGGATTGCTTACCGACATATACAATCGCAAATCCCGTACGCCAAGTGGCTGCAATACCGAGGATGGCATTTAGTATTCAAAGTTGATATTTCGTACAGCCAGGAAAGAAGCATCTTCAAGAAAATAGCTGGAAGGCCCTACAAAATTTTGTGCCGCGAGTGAAGCAGCCGGATGGTGTCCGTCTCCGGGTTCATCGACAGACCACCACTGGCCTTCCGTTATCGGGCGCAGAAATGCACTTACGGTTGCACCCTGATAAAACAGGTTTTCCAGATTGTACATCTTCCCGCCAAGAGAAGCCTGCATAACGATACTGAGGTCAAAATTTCTCCAGTTCACTTCATTCACAAACCCGAAAGTGTAATCCGGCATAAAATTACCCAGGATTTCACGGTCGGCAGCATCGATCACTCCGTCTCCGTTTAAATCTTTCATCATCACAGTCCCAACTGGCTGTCCCGGCATGGTAGCCACATCATTTAATTGCTGTTCGGTCTGAATAACTCCAATCTGCTGGTGTCCGTAATAGGAGAACATTGGCTCGCCTTCCCGCAGAATCCAACCCATTCCACGGAAATGCGTATTGATCACCTCATCTACTCCGCCACCAAGGCGCACCACCTTATTTCTGTTCAGTGTATAATTAAAAGAGGTAGTCCAGAAAAAGTCAGAACGGTTTACATTTATGGTGCTCACTTCCAGCTCAAAACCGCGGTTATTAATGTCACCGATGTTTGTAAGAGAGTTGGTAAAACCGGTAGTGGCCGGCGTACTTACATTGTAGAGGAGATCCATGGTCGTTTTGTCATAATAATCTATCACAAAACTTAACCTGTGATCAAAAAGGCTTATATCTAAACCGATATCATAACTTCGGGTCCTTTCCCATTTCAATTCGGGATTGCCGAAACTTTGCTGAGCCTGGCCAACTCTTAATTGTCCATCTGGTGCATAAACTGCATCCCCGATGGTTCCGAGATATCCGAAGTCACCGATATTAAAATTTCCCGTCACACCATAACTTGCACGTATTTTTAACTCACTGATGCTCTGGAAATCATCCATAAATCTTTCCTGGGATATTCTCCAGGCTGCTGATGCAGACGGGAAATATCCCCATCGGTTATTTGGGCCAAACCGGGAACTTCCATCCGTCCGGAATGATGCGGAGAACAAATAACGTTCATCATAATCGTAATTCACTCTGGCAAAATAAGACGCCAGTCCCCACTGTGTTTTTGTAGAGCTTGTTGGACCGGGATTAATAATGGCATTGTTGAGTGTACGAATGGTTTCGTTTGCAAATTCTCCAGGTATAGCAGCCATGTTTGCATTCCATGTACCGCTGTGCTGAAATGAAGCCCCCAGCAATCCTGCAAAGTTATGTACCTGGCTGAATGTAGTCTGATAGTTAAGAATGTTTTCATTGATCAGGTTAATCGTTCGTCCGCGAAATTCACTACCCGCCGGACGGTTCAAAGCTGTACCTCTCGCCTCTGTGAAGTTTTCATTGTTGATAAATGTTACGTTGGCTCCCACAGAGGTTCGGAATTCCAGGTTCTCCAGCAAAATCGCTGAAAAAAACATCTCACCGTTATTGTTAAAGCGATTCTGATAGATGTGATTACCCTCAAAATGTGCCAGTGGATTCACACCAGCGGATACAGTGGTCCCCCAGTAATCAAGCGGTTTTAAGTAGCTTCCATCTTCCTGGCGTTCCGGTGAAAGAAACGGGGGCATCTTGATCTGGTTTTGCAGTCCGCCGCCATACAACCTTCTCTGATTATAGCTCGGGTTCAGCATAATTCCGGCTCTCAGCCGCTCACTTACATTCACGTTGAAATTGGCACGTACAGCATACTGATCGGCCCATGTGTTCGGTACAGTTCCATCTTCGGTCCTGTAAGTGCCCGAAAGGTAATAATTAGTGTTGTCCGTGCCCCCGGCCACAGAAAGATTGTAATTCTGAATTGGGGCTGAGGTCATAATAATATCTTCCCAATTGTAATTTCCTGCAGAGAGAGCTTCCTCAGCAGCACCCACCCGGTATTGAGCCGGACGATCGGGACTGTTAAGCGGAAGGGAAGTATCCCCGCCCTGGTAAAAGAAATCGCGGTTGACATACCGTGCCGTATATTCGAAAAACTCCTGTCCGCCGGGTATCCAGGC
>SLGL01000323.1 GCA_007123785.1 Balneolaceae bacterium | reverse complement strand
TTCCATCGGGAGAGAATGGGTTGGGAGTTAGTTCAACTCCGGAATTTGTGATTGTACTTTCTGAATCCTGATGGATTGAGTTTTCTCCGCCCGGTGTTCCTCCAAGTACGGTTGCATTTGATCCCTAGTTGTAAGGATCGTTTGTATCGAAATCAGGATGGATTCGCTCCAGTGCAATACCGCGAGTGTCGACGATATTGGGATTATGCCAGTCGGGACTGTACTCCACCATATCAATAGTGGTGAGCGTACTGTCTGCCAGGTACACTTTCCGTCCTGAATTACTCAAACTGAGTGTGGAGCGGTTCGCACGCAATGCAAAGCGTTCAAACTCTTCTGATTTATCAAAAAACTGTGCCGTTCGGCTTTCGGTAAACCGCTCATGTTGCGGCTCCGGGTAAAACAGGGCATACCCATTCGCAGGGATCCAGCGTGTATCAGAACTGACCGGCTCAATTTTTGTGATATCACCGTGATCATCGGGTTCATCGTGCAAAAACATCCCTTCCATTGAAATGGCGTATGGCCTGCGATTGTAAATTTCGATATACTCAGACTGCTCAGGCAATCCGTCTCGGTTATCGGCAATCGGGTTAAACATAATTTCGTTGAACACCAGATCGCCCTCTGATACTGGCTTAGCTACTGGGTGATTCGTTTGTGCAGAAATATTCCCCTGGAAATCCCCAAGATTTTCAATCACCAGTATAATCTCTTCACCGGGACTCACTCCGGAACCATCCAGTACAATTCTGGCGCCCTGCATCGGGTCGTACCGGAGCAGATCCGCTTCCAGGCCGTTTATTAAAAACCGGACTAACCTTTGCTGTGACCCAAACTGCATATCCGGCCCGGCACTATCGGCAAATTCAAACTCCGCATTTTCTTGTCCGTTTATCTCCACAAACTTGCTGAAAACCACTTCTACTGAATCGGGGTGAATCATATTGGCAAAAAGAATTTCCGGAGGAGTCTCATCCATTTCAAACCGGCTGTTCTGTTCCGCAGGCGTGGAGCCGCGATCATCGGCACTCATGCTCCAGTTGGCAGGATCAATGGAAATGGCGGAGGGATCTTTACGCTCCAGGGAAACTCCGGCCGGGTTGTTGTACCACGATGCGCGGTAATAGACACTGTCGATCGCAACATCATTTCCGTCGCGCAACACGACAGCATCCGAAGTGTTGCTCAGCGAACGAAAGCCAGGGAGGTAGATGATCCTGTCCGATTCAGCCGCAAACGATTCGGTATCAGTAAACACCAGGTAATCGTTTTCACGGATGGTCGTACCGGCGGGAATCGCAGTATTGCCGCCTGCATCAGAGAGTGTCCATCCGCTCAGGTCGAAATTCTGATCAGTGCGGTTGTAAATTTCCACAAATTCGGGACTGTCCGCCTGCAAACGGCGATACAATATTTCGTTAATGACAATCTGTTGCGGCTGTGCCTCTGCAAAATCGAGATAATGCACAGAAACTGTGCTTTCCTCCATCTCATTGCCAAAAATATCGGTGATACCATTTACGGTAATTTCGTACTCCTGATCATTCACCAGGTCATTCCCAGTAAAAAGGTTCACTTCATTTCCGTCCGCTTCTGCTATCGATATCGGGACTGCGGGAGAAATCGAATAGTTCGAGAGATCAGTTACCGTATCAATGTCGGGCTGGCGGTCGAATACCAGTTGAAACCCCTGATCTTCGAACTGGACTCCACTTAGCAGAACTGGAGGATCGGTATTGGGAGTTGCATCATTCGGAAAGCCGGGTGTTCCCAGCATATCACTGGGTGATTCCTCCCAGTTTTGGCGCAGAGTGGCGGGTACATCGGGACTAAGCCGTTCCAGCGCCACACCATACCCGCCCCATTCCGACGGATTGTACTCCAGTGAATCGGCCAATACGTCTTCAGAAGTGAAGAGACGAATCTGATCAGTTACAGTTACCGTAAAGCTTGGGAAATTTGACATTTCAAGGTAGTTACGCTCCCCGTAAATATCGGCCATTTTTTCTTTGTTATCGGTCAAGACAATATAATCGCCGGGCTGAAACAGCAGATCATCGTATGAGATGATTCGCGGGTTTTCGGTGGAAACCTGTCTCCGCTGCAAGCGCCAGTTCCGCAGATTCAGCAATTTACCTGAGCTGTTGAACAGCTCCACATATCGCGCGTAGCCTTGTGGCGGACGGTACATAAATTCGTTGATTACGATATCACCAACCATAAATTCATCAAACACCATGAAGGAAAATTCTGAGCCATCCCCAATATGAAAGCCACCCTTGGTCCGAACATTACTGATGGTGAGGGTACGTTCTCCGGTTGGCAGCGCACTTCCAAACTCGAGTATCAATTCGTTTTCACCTTCCAGTGACACCGAGTTCGGGCTGGTGCCGTTCACCGAAAAGTTGCCGTTGGCGGCATCGCCGGGTCGAATTGCCGTATTGAATATTACCTGCACCAACGTTCGCGAAAGGGACCTCACGTTTGTAACAGTGAGATCAAAATCTGGCGACACTTCATTAGGAACACCGGGTGTTCCTAGGAGTTCATCGGGGGATTCCGCCCAGTTTTCAGGGGAGGTGGAAGGCCGGTCAACACGACGACGCTCCAGAGCCACACCATCCCCGCCCCAGTCCGGACTGTAACGGAGCGAATCGATCACCACACCATCGGCATTGG
>SLGL01000169.1 GCA_007123785.1 Balneolaceae bacterium | reverse complement strand
TTCGGTGCCCATTTCGATATCCGTCCCGTAGATCAGCGCCTCGCGGGTGTCCTTGACCGATGCCCAGTCGCTGATGACAACCCCGTCAAAGCCCCATTTGCCCTTCAAAACAACATTGTTGAGGTATTCGTGGTGGGTCGTGTACTGGCCGTTGATCTTGTTGTAGGCCCCCATGACGCTCCACGCCCCGCCATCCAGCACCACGTCCCTGAAACCGGGGAAGTAGATCTCGTGCAACGCCCGTTTGCTCACGATCACGTCGATATTGTGGCGGTCGGTCTCCTGGTTGTTGGCGGCATAGTGTTTGGGACATGCGGCAACGCCCTGGTCCTGCAGCCCCCTCACATATCCAACCGCCATGGTGCCGGTCAGGTACGGATCCTCGCTCAGGTACTCGAAATTCCTGCCGTTCAGCGGACTGCGGATGATGTTGATCCCCGGCCCGAGCAGCACATTCTTCCCGCGCTCCTTGGCCTCATTGCCCAGGACCTCGCCGTAGATATAGCCCAGGTCCCGGTTCCATGTGGATGCCAGGTTGATGCCGACCGGCAGATAGGTTGCCTGGTCGTCGTAATCCTCCAGCGCGTGCCAGCCGCGCCCATGCTCATGCCGCACGCCATGCGGTCCATCCGAAAAAACCAGCTCGGGAATATCCAGCCGGGGCACACCACCCGATGTGAACGACGAGCTGGCGTGGATCATGCCGATTTTCTCATCCAGCGTCATCCGGGCAATCAACGAATCGATTTTGGCCTCCGTCGCTTCCGCGGTTGCGGCAGACCTGTCGGCTCCCTGTTGTCTCATTTCGCAAGAATTAAGTGCCACACTGCAAACAATGGCCATCAAGATAAAAAGGAAATTTTTCATGTGTTTGAATTCATTGGATTCGTAAGGTCACATAGAATGTCCATGACGATTATAACCATGCTCCAATGCCTCGGATTGCGGTCATGGACATTTCATAATACCTGCTCCGTTTTGATTTCGTATTTCCACGCCTATTCCCGATTCCACCACAGGTTAAGATAAACATTCCGGCAAATATCCATAGCGAACTGACCGCGGAATGCACTTGCATTTTGCACCTTATCGCCGGAACCTGGTGCATCCATTTTCTTTTTCGGGTGGATGGGGTTGCTTGCCTCTGGCTCCCGTGCATTCTCAAGCACGTAAAACGAATATTGTTGAAATCTCCATTATTCCCAGCTCATGCAATTGTTAAAACAATAAGTTTTTATTACTATATACTTGTAAAAGTAAATTCTCTTTAATGTTTAGCTGCTACACTTTAAGAAAACGAATTATAGGTGAAAACTGATTTTTAGCAATCGCCTATTGCAGACGGCCACAAAAATGAGAGATCCCTGGAAATTTGCTAAGTCAAAGAAGCTGGGAACCCACCGATTCCTACTCTTGAGGATGGGAAAAGTCACGGCGCATGGATTAAACTCAGCTCATTTGGATGCAGGATGGATGGAGCTCCCTGATGTTGTAAACAATGCATTTGTGCATCTTTCAAAAACCAAAGCAATTGTCATAAGAGCAATATTTTAAATAATCTATTTAGAGTCTTGGTATGGCTGTTAGGAAAACAGAACGCAGATTACCTTTCGATCTTGAATCTTCAGACCTTGGACAGGCCATGAGTGATGAAGATGGAAAAGTATCTTTGATCAGTTTTCAAACGGCTCCTCTCGTTTCTAAGCGAAGGCAGATCTATGTTGTTTTTGTATTGGATGATACCCTGGCAGACATGGTTCATCAATACAAGTGGACTTTAGAAAATAACGACAGTTCTCATTCTGAAATCACTGAATATGGATTTTATCATTATATACCGGAAGAAGAAGGCAGCTTAAAGTTAAAGGTTGAGCTCAAAGATGACGCAGATGATACGCTGGCTTCAATTGAAATAGTGCAGATTGTTGTGCGACACCATCCCGAGTTAGAAGCTTTAGTTGAACAGGACGAGGTTGTAGCACCACTGGCGGGTAACCCGGTAATCTCTCGTGAAATCATCAACGATTTCCGGATATACATGGATCAGCTGGCTCCACGTGATGCTGATGAGCACAGCTCACTCAACCGTTTGCTTTTTGATACTTCATATATAGGTACTCTGCATCAATTCCAAAGATGGTCAATCTGCTGCGGTGCTGTTCGACCAGCCGGATGCGTTTCAAGTCTCAACAACACCGGTCAACACCGAACTGCCCGAGGTTGTTACATTGAAAATGTCGCCAATGTGTTGGGAATATATTGACACGTTTCGCAGTAGGCTTCCGTTTCCTAAACTAACAGATTAACCTAACGAATCATGGCTTACTTTCAACCACCTTATGATTATACCATTTCCCTGGGTTCAGAAGAGCCTTTTGACCCTAAGGATTCATCTATAGGAGACCACGCACAGCAAAAAGTGGCGGAAGGGAAACAGAAGTTGGCCGACGCCCTTAATATACCCGTAAATGAGCTTCCTGACTTTGGAGGGGAGCTGTACATCGTTCAATTGCAAGCGGCGCCTAACGATAAGGATATAGAAAACCTTCAATCAATGCATGGGCTTTCATTCGGGCACCCTCTTTCAGATATATCTTATCTAGAAAAATTAAGCGGCTCATCAGTTAGTCAGCTTGAGGCTGCACAAAATGAGAAGTATTCTGGAATTAGGGCTGTAATAGGTTATTGGCCGGAGTTAAAGGTGGATATTAAAAACATCACGGGTGAAGAATTAAAAATTGGCTTGTACAATGCTGATTACATACAGATCGTTAAAAATGTCCTTTTTGAATTAGGGGCGAATCCAGATTCAATAAGAACAGATACTTCAGGTGAAGACACGACAGTAATTGCCAAATTTAATACTCCGATTTCTATAGATTTAATTTCTTGTATTTCAGAGGTGGCTTGGGTTGAAGAAATTACCGAAGATGTTCCTGAAAATTTGAATGTGTCTGGAGTTGCTCAGAGCGGGAATCCTGCAAATGAAGATACAAACGACGACGGCGATGATATACGAACTGCTGATGAAGTAACTCATCCCATATGGGAAAAAGGAATTCATGGAGAGGATCAAATTATAGGCATAATTGATCGCGGTGATCTGGACCTAAATAATCCATTTCTGGTACATTCAACTAACGAATCAATGGATTCTGGCGAATCTCATCGTAAAATAATAAAGATCTTACCAAGACCGGATAACAGCTCTAATAGTACCCACGCTATGAATGTTATTGGTTGTGCCATTGCTGATCATATTGATGAACCTGGAGAGCATCAACACAGAGGTGGGGCCTGGGCTGCTAGGATAGGCTATGCCGATAGCAGAGCTATTGATCTGTCCAAATTTCTTGAGACTTGCAAAGATCATAATGCATTTATAATTACACGAAGCCTTACAAGACGTGTAAGTGATGGAAGTAGAACCCCCCATGTTCCTGGAACCCGAGTAGCCTATGGATCCAATGCTAGAGACATTGATGAATTTTTATTTCATAATGAAGATTATATTCATCTTAATTCTTCACCAAATGCTGGTTCTACTTTTGGAACTTGTGGTACAGTTGCAAAAAATTCTGTAGTTGTTGGTGGTGTTCAAGCTCCTCCAAATCATAATAGTAGAAGGGATGATTTGATTTCTTCGCAAGATGAAGGTCAACGTTCGAATACTGCAGATAATAGGATAAAACCGGATGTTTTAGCAGTTGCCGAAGGTATAACAACGATAGATCTGAACAATGAAATAGTCGATAGACCAATTAACGGAAATAGCTATGCTACACCTCATGTTGCTGCTGCTGCAGCATTGGTAAGGCAGTACTATATGGAGGGATGGCATAATAATGGTTTTCGTGACCCCGATAATGGTGTTACCCCTTCAGGTTCATTAATTAAAGCAACATTGCTTAATGCTACTGTGCCAACTCAGGGGCAGGATCGAGATAGCTATCCATTCGAGGGTGATGGTTGGGGAAGGCTTCAGTTGAATCGAACTCTTGACTTCGATGATAATGATGTAACAATAAGAACTATTGATGTAAGAAATAATGTAGGCATAGGTTTGAGTACTAGTAGTATTGAACATGATTTACCAGTGAATGATAATATAGAAGTATTAAAAATTACATTGGTTTTTAATGATGTCCCACCCTTTTTTAGTAACTCAAACAACCCTTCAATCAACCATGTTTTTCTTGAGGTTTTAGGCCCTGTTGATTATTTATTGCAAAGAGAAAAATATTATTGCAATGATTTTGACGGATTGGTTTCAAGATCACATGGTAAAATTACTTATCTCCCTCCATTGCGACCATCTATATCACACCCAATTGAGAACGAACTTAAAAATAATGTAAGACAAGTAGTTATTCATGAACCGCAGCGTGGAAACTGGAAAATTATTGTACATCATAAAATATTAGCTAGACATAGATTGAGGTATGCCAAGCAAGGTTATTCAATTGTCATAACTCAATTAAATAATTGACCATGAACACAGAATACATCACCTTATTCTTAGCCAAATCGCTTGAGCCTCTCACCCGAAATTTGTCGGATGAAAATGCTTTACCCTTTCTCTATTCTATGGGGCTGCCGACTCCAAGTACGGATTTGGATGGTGTGATTCAGTCTGCAGGTAATGTGGCTCTTCGAACTGAAGAGATGGTTACTAAATTGCCTGACTTCATCCAGGCCATAGAAGACAAGGATAAGGTTGAAATTTTGGAAAAAACCATTTTGGTCTCCACTTCTATTGTGGAGATCATTTCCGCCATCAAAGACCTGTCTGATGAGGTGGATAAACTTGACGTTAGTGGTTTAAGCCAGGAAATTCAGCAAGACTATAAAAAGTTTATCGATGAACTGCCTACCAAGGTCATTAATTACTTACTGGTAAACCATATCAAGTACTACAGTCCAAATGGCCATAATATGGCGGTCTTACTGGGCTTGGTGGAGGAAAAGCTTCACAGGGATGTTCGCGGCGTTATACCTGAGCATACGGAATTCATTATTCACTGGGAGCGGGTGACCGGTATTGTGCAGGACCCTTATGGGGTGCTCAGTGATGTTTATAAGTGGGGCAGTGATGATTTTGAATGGGATTTGTTTTTGCGCAACATCTTCTATTTAGTGCTGAACTCCAAATTTGCTTTTGTGCAAAAGGATGAGGAGAAAGACCTTCGGTATCTAAGGATGATGCTGGTTGACCTCTACCCTTCAGAAGACCAACCTCCAGGGTTAATAGCAAAAGCGCGTTCTAATCTGGAAGAGGGGGCAACAAAAACCTGGAATCTCAGCGATAATATTGAATTAATTGCATCCATTACAGGTAATTTAAACGCCGGTGCCGCTATTGAGATTCACCCCAATGGTGACTTTCAGATCATACCACCCGAAGCAGAATTCTCTGGAGCTGCCCGCCTCGGAATCAAATATGAAAATGCCCAAGGAAACAAAGTCATTATACTGGGCTCAGCCTCCGGACTCCGCATTGAGGCACAGTCTGTAAGCCTGATGGCCGGTTCTGATCTTTCGTGGCAATCCACGGAATCAAAAGCCAAAGGTGAACTCGGTATAAATGCCCGGATTGATAAGGGAAGCTTTGTACTTGATACGGATAAAAAAGACGGCTTCCTCGCTTCCATTCTCCCGGAAGATGGGATGTCGCTCGATTTTGATCTGGGTTTGGGGTGGACAGCCTCGGGAGGACTCACTTTTGAAGGCAGCGGCGGCCTCGAAGCAGAGTTACCCATTCACCGCTCCTTAGGCCCCGTTGAACTGCTTTCGATTTATCTCCGCTTTGTAGCATCGGATGACGGCATAGAACTGGATGCATTAGGAAGTGCCTCCGCCAAGCTTGGCCCCATTAATTTAACCGTAAACCGGGTGGGTGCCACAACATTACTGACATTCCCGGATGATAGTGGCAATCTTGGACCGGCAAACCTTAGTGTTGCCTTCTCACCCCCCGACGGTGTTGGCCTATCCATCGATACCGGTGCCGTTGTCGGTGGTGGCTACCTCTTCATAGATCATGAACGGGGTGAGTATGCCGGTGCCCTGGAACTCACTATCGCAGAGTTTATTTCCGCCAAAGCCGTCGGCCTGATCACCACCAGGATGCCGGACGGCAGCAGCGGCTTCTCCATGTTGATCATTGTCACCGCCGAATTCAACCCGCCGTTCCAGCTCGGCTTTGGATTCACGCTTAATGGCGTCGGCGGACTGCTGGGGTTGAACCGAACGGTACTGCTCGACCCGCTGAGGGATGGTGTGCGCACCGGTGCGGTCAACAATATTATGTTTCCGGATAACGTGGTTGAAAATGCCCCCAGAATTATAAGCGACCTGAAAACCATTTTCCCCACGTATGAAGACAAATTCCTGATCGGACCTATGGGAAAAATGGGCTGGGGTAACCCCACGCTCATCACGCTATCAATGGGCCTGGTCATCGAAATCCCGGGCAATATTGCCATCCTGGGTGTCATGAAGGTGGCCCTGCCCGAAGAACGAAAACCCCTGGTGCAAATCCAGGTTGCTTTTGTCGGTACCCTTGATTTTGATAAAAAAAAGCTGACATTTGATGCCAGTTTGTATGAGTCGTTTATCCTTCACATGCCCCTGGAAGGTGATATGGCCGTGCGTCTGCGATGGGGCGATCCGCCGGTGTTTCTACTCTCGGTAGGCGGTTTTCACCCCTCGTTTGAACCCCCGCCGGTGTCCTTGCCAACCCTCCGGCGCCTGTCGATCAGCATTCTCAACAGAAGCAACGCAAAAATACGCATCGAATGCTATCAGGCTGTGACCTCCAACACCGTACAATTCGGTGCAAAAGCGGAATTGTATTTCGATTTAAGTGCCTGCTCCATTAATGGCCACATCGGCTTTGACGCCCTGTTTCAGTTCTCGCCCTTCTATTTCATCACTGAACTCTCGTCCAACTTTGACCTGAAGGCCCTGGGCCGGGATGTGATGAGCGTTAAAGTCAAGATGTCGCTGGAAGGCACCACTCCGTGGAACGCCCAGGGTACGGGCAGTGTATCCGTGCTGTTTTTTAGTATAACAGCCGATTTCGACCGAACCTGGGGCGACAAAAAGGATACTTCGCTGCCCGACATAGAAATTCTGCCGAAATTGCTCGAAGCCTTCAATGACACGGCGCAGTGGAGTGCCGACCTGGCGGCCGACAATAACCTGTTGGTAGCATTGCGTGAGCTGGATAAGTCGGAATCATCCAAACTGATATTGCATCCGTCCGGCTCACTTCAGGTGCAACAAAAGCTTATGCCCTTATCAGTCAAGATCGAAAAGGTCGGCAACAAACAAACCAGCGACATCAAGAAAGTCGTCGTCACCGGCGCCTACAGCAAAGATGCTCAGGGCAACGAGATCTCGCTGGAAACATCCGATGCCAAAGACAGCTTTGCCCGGGCTCAATATCAGGAGTTAAGCGAACAAGAAAAACTTTCCAAACCTTCGTTCGAGAAAATGCCGGCGGGAGTGAAAATCTCCATGGGCACCGGCACCATCAACAACGGCACCATGGTGAGGAAAAAGGTGGCATATCAGCAGACGATCGTTGACAAGGTGCCTGAAAAACCGTTGAAATTCGGACAGTTTTATCCCGAAATAGAAGCCTTGTTTACCACCTCCCTGAAAGGAAACAGCATATCGAAATCGAAACTGTCAAAAAAATATGAGGCTCAGCTTCAACCCTTCGATGATAAATTAGCAATAGAAGATGAAGGCTTTGCAGTGGCTTATCAGTCGGATAACAAAGCATTTAATGGTACGGCAACATTCTCCAGTCAGATAATGGCCGAGACGTATATGGAAGAAGAGACAAGCAAAAATCCGGCACTGAAAAAACAGCTTCATATCATCCCGAATTACGAATTGCAACAGTGATGAAGAAAAAACTCGCCACCTATACTTTTTTGCCTTGGCTCAGGAAGGGTCTGGCAAACAACGTTCTGGAAGAAGATGAGGATCCATCTGTCAAATTACGGGCTACTATTCCTGTCGACCTCACGATTAAGCCAACCAACACAGATGGAGAAGATCTGGAAGAAGAGCGAATTGAAAAAGAAATTCACATTTACGGACCCGGCGATATTGTCGGCATCGAATCGAAAGCTATTGTTAAAAATGAACCCAATAACTGGATAACCAATTTTGAACCCAACTATCTGCCGTACATTGAGTTTTATGACGAGGATTTCCCCTGGAGATACACACCTGCCAGACACTATAAACACCATAAAGAGCGCATAAGGCCCTGGCTTACCCTCATAGTGCTGAAAGAAGGTGAATTTGAAGACGGAACCAACATGGGAAGCATGCCGCTGCCCTGGTTCAAGTTGAAGGGAGAGGCTGATATTTCAGATATATTCCCCAGACCGTCAGAGCTTTGGGCATGGGCCCACGTTCACATTAACAACGATCTGTCCGGTGGCCTTGAGGATGCGACCGTAGCTGAACCGGATGAGGTAACGTCCAATCTGAAAGAGGAAATCGATGACGACCGTGACCAGGTCTACTCCAGAATCCTGAGTCCCAGAAAACTGGAAGCCAATGAAAGGTATTACGCTTTTCTCATTCCCACATTTGAAAGCGGAAGGCTGGCCGGTTTGGGCAGGGAAGTCCCGACAGACCTTGTGGCCACAAAAGTCGGATGGGAAGAAGCGTCTAATACCGAATTCCCCTATTACCATCGCTGGTTTTTCAGAACCGGAAATAGGGGGGATTTCGAATATCTGGTGAACTTGTTGGAACCCAGACTGGCAGATAAACGGGTGGGGGTAAGGGATATCGATGTGCTGCATCCTGGCTCCAACCTGCCTGCGATTGATGACGATCCGTTAAACGGTATCCTGAAACTCGGGGGAGCATTACGGGTACCTTTTGACACGCTTGCTGAAGAGGATCAGCAGGAGGTCAAAAAATTTGAACAGTGGAATGAACCCTATCCCCACAAGTTTATCGAGGCCATGGCCCGCAGAATCAACCTGGCTGATGATTATGTTGATTCTGCAAGGAACGTATCCGAGGTAAATAAAGAGGCCAATATTTTGGAGGATGAGGATACCGGCGATCCTGACCCGGTCATTACTGCTCCCCTTTATGGCCGATGGCATGCGCTTCAAAAAAGACTGTTAAAAGACCGTAACGGCAATGATCTGCCCGATAACGGAAACTGGATTCATGAACTGAATCTGGATCCGAGATTCAGGGTTGCTTCAGGCACCGGCACCAGGGTGGTCCAAAAGAACCAGGAAGAATACATGCATGCGGCCTGGGAACAGGTGGGGGATGTCCTTGAAGCCAATAATAAAATCCGCTTCGCCCAAATGGCCAGGGAAGTGTCCGCCCGCTTCCATGGAAAACATATTACGCCATTAAACACCGGTAAAGCATTGGCTTTTACAGCCCCTGTTCAAAAAAGAGTGGTTCACAAGAATCAAACCGTTCACAGGCAGGTGGAAAGGAGTACGGTCCCTCCTGCCATTCTCTCCGGTACATTCCGAAGCATTATCAGGCCGAGGGGCAAGGTCTCAAAACGGGTTCAGGCCAATGAAAAGCTGATACCTGATAACCTGATTGAACGAATCAATAACGGAGAGGTCGTGGTAACGCGACCCAAAGGGGATCCTGAAGGGGGTGTTACCCTTTCGGATGTAAGGGATAAGGTGAGGCCCAAAGATGTTCCGAAATTTATTGAAGAACTGCTGAACGAGTATAGCTGGCTCAAGTATGTGCCGCTTGGGATCCTTGTTCTGCTCTATCTCATTATTTCCCTGCTGTTCGGCAACCCATGGGGTTACAGCCTTTTTGGAGTTGTGGCGCTGGCCCTGTTATGGCTGTACAAAAAATTAAGAGACTGGACAGCGGGCATGAAGGAGACCGAAGCGCTTTCCGGAGAAAGCCAGACGCCCGAATCGGTTGATGCCTATCCTCAGAGACCGGATTTTAAAATTTCAACGCCCGACATGGAATTCAAGCCCTCTAAAGGTAGCCAGGATAGCGAAGAAGCTAAAAACTTCAAGGTCGCTTTAAAGGATGCTTTTACGATGGTAAATACCAGGTTTCCGGAACCGGAAAGAAAGAAACTGAATCTGCAGGAGCTGACCTCCCATATAATCCGCTCGCTTGACCCGGCCATCACCATCCCGAAAAGAACATTTAGCTCCATAAAGATACCCCGGCGTATTTTGGAAAATATGGTTGAAAACTTCACTCCGGTCATGGTGCATCCGGAATTTGATATTCCCCTGTACAAGCCGCTTGCCGAAATTTCTTCCGAACTGTTCCTTCCCAACATCAATCTGATCGAACAAAACAGCATCACT
>SLGL01000096.1 GCA_007123785.1 Balneolaceae bacterium | reverse complement strand
GGGGCGATCCGTTTTCTGGGTGAACCGCGTGATATTTTTGTTTTCAAACAACTGAAAGCAGTTCTCGACAGTGTTGGATATGATTTTGACACGCCGGTCAACGATTTCACAGGTAAGGTGATGGACCTGCTTTTTGAGGGCGGAGGTGATAAAAAGTTTAATGTCAGCTACGATTTTAAAAATAATAACGTCACCTATAAACACAGATTTGCGGGCCTGAAAAACCTCATCCGTGAGCAGTACGAGGAGAGTAAGTCGAACAAGCAGCGTGATAAGGCGAAGGCGTACCTGTCTAAAATCAGTTGTCCCGAGTGCGGGGGAGGACGGCTTAACAAAGAAGCACTTTCCTACAAAATTGACGGTTATACGATCCAGCACCTTGTTGAGCAGGACATCAGCACGCTTCGAAAAACTATTGGAAACCTGAAACTGACCGAACGACAGCGCAAGATCGGCCACCAGGTGCTCAAAGAGGTGATCGACCGGATCGATTTTCTTCTGAATGTGGGACTGAACTATCTTACACTGAACCGGGAGGCGCAGACACTCAGCGGCGGTGAGGCGCAGCGCATCCGCCTGGCCACACAGATCGGCACACAACTCGTTGGCGTTCTCTATATTCTGGATGAGCCGAGCATCGGTCTGCACCAGCGCGATAATATCAAGCTGATCCAGTCCCTCGAAACCTTACGGGATCTGGGCAATACGGTCATCGTGGTAGAGCACGACCGCGAAACCATCGAACACGCCGATTATGTGGTGGACCTTGGCCCCGGCGCCGGAACAGAGGGCGGGTATGTAGTCACAGAAGGGAGACCGGAGGAGCTGGACCCTGACTCGATGACCATGAAATTTCTGAGGGATGAAGAGGTGATCCCCACCCCTGAAAAACGCAGAAAAGGGAGCGGAAAGAGCATCCGTATTCACAAAGCAAGCGGTCATAACCTGAAGGATGTGAACCTGGACATACCGCTCGGTAAATTTATCTGCGTAACCGGCGTGAGCGGCAGCGGAAAAAGTTCGCTCATTAACCAGACTCTGGTGCCGATCCTTTCGAACGAATTTTACAACTCCAAATCGGTTCCGTTGCCCTATCAATCTGTTGGGGGGATTGAGAATGTGGACAAGGTGATCTCCATCGACCAGAGCCCGATCGGACGTACCCCCCGTTCCAATCCCGGCACCTACACCAAGGTGTTTGATCACATCCGGTCACTGTTTGCAGAACTGCCCGAATCGAAAATCCGCGGTTATGACCAGGGACGGTTCTCTTTCAACGTGAAAGGCGGGCGTTGCGAAACCTGCCAGGGCGACGGCGTGCGAAAAATCGAGATGAACTTCCTGCCCGATGTGTACGTGGACTGCGAGAGATGCAATGGTAAACGGTACAACCGCGAAACACTCGAGATTCACTACAAAGGAAAAAATATTTCCGATGTGCTTCAGATGCCGATCAGCGAAGCCGCGGAGTTTTTTGATTCGGTGCCCTCCATCAAACGAAAACTGAAAACGCTAAACTCAGTGGGGCTGGGTTATCTGACGATGGGACAGTCGAGCACCACGCTGAGCGGCGGTGAGGCGCAGCGGATCAAATTGTCGCGCGAACTGTCGAAAATCGGCACGGGTGATACGATTTACATTATGGATGAACCAACAACCGGCCTCCATTTCCAGGATGTGCGAATGCTGGTAAATGTGATCCAAAAACTGGTGGAGAAAGGCAATACGGTGATTGTGATTGAGCACAACCTCGATCTGATCAAAGCGGCCGACTGGATCATCGACCTCGGCCCGGAAGGCGGCCACGGCGGAGGTGAAATCATTGCCGAGGGAACGCCCGAAGAGCTGGCAAAGGCGGAGAGCAGTTACACCGGAAGGTATTTGAAACTGGAATTTGAACGGGAAGCATCCGCTCAGTCAGCACTGGCGGAATAAAGTTTGAGTGAGCCAAGACCCGCAATGTCTCTGAAAGACATTGCGGGTCTCTTCGATTTAGATCCGTTCTTCTCTCACTCCACCTGCCACCAGAGAATCGGGTAGCCTGCCGGGTCGGAATTTACAATCCAGATATCATCCCAGTCAAATCCGGTCATGTTATCCTCAGCATCGGGTCCGGTCATCTCAGCGGTGGTGAGACCAGTGGTTCCATCTTCGGTTCCGTCTCCAACTCCATCGCTCTGGCCGGTCGCTTCCGTATCCCAATAACTGTTTTCGATTTCTGTGGTATTGCTGCCTGCAAGCCCGCCATGGTCAAGGCCAAGGCCGGGCCCGGAAACTTCACCGGCGGCATACGTTTCACTGATGATTCCTGTTGAAGTGCTCGTGCCGATTAATCCTCCTATCCTCCCCGGTATCATCTGACTTGAAGTAACATCACCCAAAGCGTATGACCGGAAGACTGAAGCACTACCCTCATTTCTCCCAACCAGTCCGCCCAGCCTGTCCTGGCCGGAAATATCTCCTGTGGAATAGGATTCGGAGACTTCTCCCTCATCCCGATTCCAGCCGACAATCCCGCCGGCAGAAGAACCTCCGTTAACATCCACAGAAGCGTATGATCTGGTTATAGTACCCGTGTTAAGTCCCACAATGCCACCGAGGAAAGTAGTCCCTGAAACTGAGCCGGAGACCGCTGCATTTTCGATCGTTCCGTTGTTTCGTCCTGCAAGTCCGCCTGCAAAAT